>NZ_BCPP01000448.1:0-5639 GCF_016586125.1 Burkholderia sp. E168m23 | reverse complement strand
CGATCACGATCTTCAAGTTCCTGATCCCCGGCCTCACGATCCTCGGCCTGATGCTGACGAGCTTCCACTCGGAGAACCTCGGCGTCGCATCGAATGCGAGCTTCGCGCCGTACGGCTGGTCGGCCGTGCTGACCGCGGTCGCGACGAGCGGCATCGTGTTCGCGTTCAACGGCTTCCAGAGCCCGGTGAACCTGGCCGGTGAAGCGCGCAATCCGTCGCGCAGCGTGCCGTTCGCGGTGATCACGTCGATCCTGCTGGCGCTCGTGATCTACGTGCTGCTGCAAATGGCCTATATCGGTTCGGTGAATCCGGCCGACGTCGCGAAGGGCTGGGCGCACTTCAACTTCTCGTCGCCGTTCGCGGAACTCGCGATCGCGCTGAACCTGAACTGGCTCGCGATCCTGCTGTACGTCGACGCGTTCATCAGCCCGAGCGGCACCGGTACGACCTACATGGCGACGACCACCCGCATGATCTATGCAATGGAGCGCAACAACACGATGCCGAAGATGTTCGGCAACGTGCATCCGATCTACGGCGTGCCGCGCCAGGCGATGTGGTTCAACCTGCTCGTGTCGTTCGTGTTCCTGTTCTTCTTCCGCGGCTGGAGCTCGCTCGCGGCGGTGATCTCGGTCGCGACGGTGATCTCGTACCTGACCGGCCCGATCAGCCTGATGGCGCTGCGCCGTTCGGCGACCGACATCGAGCGTCCGCTGTCGATTCCGCTGATGAAGCTGATCGCCCCGTTCGCGTTCGTGTGCGCCTCGCTGATCCTGTACTGGGCGAAGTGGCCGCTGACGGGCGAAATCATCCTGCTGATGATCGTCGCGCTGCCGGTGTATTTCTACTTCCAGGCGAAGTCGGGCTGGACCGGCTGGGGCGCCGACCTGAAGGCCGCATGGTGGCTGGTCGCGTACCTGCCGACGATGGCCGTGCTGTCGCTGATCGGCAGCAAGGAGTTCGGCGGTCATGGCTACCTGCCGTACGGCTGGGACATGCTGATCGTCGCGGCGATCTCGCTGGTGTTCTACTTCTGGGGCGTGAATACCGGTTACCGGACCCAGTATCTCGACGAGCGCGAGTCGCACGACGAGATCCTCGAAGGGATCGGTGCCTGACGCCTGACCTGCCGCCGGATTCGGCGGCGGCAGGATGCAGTGAAAAAAGCCCGCCCGGGCATGGCCCGGGCGGGCTTTTTGTTGGCCCGGCGGCGGCGCCGCCGTCCAGGCTCAGGCGCTGGCGCTCGCGAACACGTAGTTCGTCATCGCGAGCACGCGCTGATAGGTGCCGAGCGACTGGATGCCGAGTTGGTAGTCGTCGTCCGCCGCGCCGAGCGCCGTGAAGACCGGCAGCAAATGTTCGTCGGTCGGATGCATCAGCGCCGCGTGCGGCGCCTGCCGGCGGTAGTCGAGCAGCGCGTCGACGTCGCGGGCGGCCAGTTTCGCCTCGAACCAGTCGGTGAATTCCGCGACGCGCGGGTCCGCATCCTCGGGCGCCGCGCCGAAATCGGCGGCGCGCAGGTTGTGCGTGATCTGGCCCGAGCCGATCACCATCACGCCTTCGTCGCGCAGCGGTCGCAGCGCGCGGCCGAGCGCGAAGTGATGTGCGGCATCCGCGCGCGGCTGGATCGACAGTTGCGCGACCGGCACGTCGGCTTCCGGAAACATCAGCAGCATCGGCACCCATGCGCCATGATCGAGACCGTGTTCGGTCGTCGCGGTCGCGATGCCCGCCGCGTTCAGCAGCGCGGCCGCGCGCTCGGCGACGTCGGGTGCGCCCGGCGCCGGATAGCGGATGTCGTACAGCGCCTGCGGGAAACCGTAGAAGTCGTGAATCGTGTCCGGATGCGCGGCGACGCTCGCGACCGGTCGTTGCGTGCCCCAGTGCGCGGACAGCATCAGCACCGCGCGTGGGCGCGGCAGCTCGGCGCCGAGGTGCGTGAACGCGCCGGACGGCAGCGCCGGGTCGATCGGCAGCGTCGGGGCGCCGTGGGACAGGTACAGCGAAGGCAAGCGGTTCATGGTGGTGACCTGCAAAAGGATTTGCCTGTGACTATAGGCGTGTACCGTGCATTGATAAATCGACGCTACGGAATTTGATTGACGCTTGTTTGTTGATAATAGCGGCGAAGGCTGGCTTTCGGATGCCGAGTCGCATCAGAAGGCGTGAAATGGAAGGAGTTGCTGCGCGAATCGGTGGAGATCCGCGCAGAAGAGGCGTGGCTTACTGCGCGTGGCGGATGCCGGGCCACGGCGTCGTGAGCGGCGCGCTGAGGGCGAACAGGTCGAGGACGCGCGTGACGGTCTGGTCGACGAGTTCCTCGATCGTCTTCGGCATCGCGTAGAACGCGGGCAGCGGCGGAAAGACGATGCCGCCCATTTCGGTGACGGCGGTCATGTTGCGCAGATGCGCGAGATTGAACGGCGTCTCGCGCACCATCAGCACGAGACGGCGGCGTTCCTTCAGCGTGACGTCGGCCGCGCGGGTGATCAGGTTGTCGGACAGCCCGTGCGCGACGCTCGCGAGCGTCTTCATCGAGCAGGGCGCGATCACCATGCCGTCGGTCGCGAACGAGCCCGACGCGATCGTCGCGCCGACGTCGCGCACCGAATGCACGACGTCCGCACGGCTTTCGACATCGGCCTTCGGCAGCTTCAGTTCATGCTGGATGTTGAGCCAACCGGCGTTCGAAATCAGCAGATGCGTTTCGACGCCGCCGGCGGCGCGCAGCAGATCGAGCAGCCGCACACCGTAGATCACGCCGGTGGCGCCGGTGATCGCGACGATCAGCCGGCGCGGCGGCGCGCTGGGAGATGCCATCGAAAGGGGGCGGGTGCCGCGTGTTACGCGGCGGCGAACAGTTGCTGCAGTTCGCCCGACTGGTACATCTCCATCATGATGTCCGAGCCGCCGATGAATTCGCCCTTCACGTACAGCTGCGGGATGGTCGGCCAGTTCGAGAATGCCTTGATGCCCTGGCGGATTTCGTCGTCCTCGAGCACGTTGACCGTCTTGAACTGGTCGACGCCGCAGGCCTTCAGCACCTGCACGGCGCGGCCCGAGAAGCCGCACATCGGGAATTGCGCGTTGCCCTTCATGAAGAGCACGACCTGGTTTTCGTCGACGATTTGCTTGATACGTTGTTGGGTGTCCATGACTGACCTTGCGTTTGCGGGGCGTTAGATCGAAATGATAGCGGATTTCAACCGGGCGGGCCGGGCATCAGCCCGGCAGGCGGCCGCCGGTCGTGCGTTCGATGGCGGCGAGATCGGCGAGCGATTCGACCGCGACGAAGCCGTGCGACGCCAGTATCGCGCGGACGGCTTCGGCCTGGTCGTAGCCGTGCTCGATCCACAGCGTGCCGCCCGGTTTCAGATAGGCGCCGGCGCCCGCGACGATCGCGCGGATCGCGCTGAGGCCATCGGCGCCGTCGGTGAGCGCGCCGCGCGGCTCGAAACGCAGATCGCCTTGCGCGAGGTGCGGATCGTGCTGCGCGATGTACGGCGGGTTGCTGACGATCGCGTCGAACCCGAGCGCGGGATCGAGCGCCGCGTACCAGTCACTCTGCAGCCAGTGCAGCGGGCCGCCGGGGCGGTGCGCGTCGAGCAGCTTGTCGGCGTTGCGTTGCGCGACCGCGAGCGCGGCCGGCGAACGGTCGAGCGCCCAGACGCGCGCATCGGGGCGCTCGGCCGCGATCGACACGGCGATCGCGCCGCTGCCGGTGCCGAGATCGAGCACGGCCGCGTGCGGCAGCCCGTCGATCGCATCGAGCGCGGCTTCGACGAGCAGTTCGGTTTCGGGGCGCGGGATCAGCACGTCGGGCGTCACGTCGAACGGGCGGCCGAAGAACTCGCGCATCCCCACCAGCTGCGCGATGGGCTCGCCGGCGACGCGGCGCGCTTCGAGCGCGCGGTAGCGTTCGACCGCGGCGGCGTCGAGCGGCGCGTCGCCGCGCGTGATCAGTTGCGTGCGGGTCCAGCCGAGCGCGTGCGCGAGCAGCACGCGTGCATCGACCGGGTCGAGCGGCGAGGCGCGCAGCAGGGCGTCGGCGGTGGTGTCGGACATCGTGGCCTTAGTCGGCTTCGCCGAGCGACGCGAGCAACTCGGCCTGGTGCTCGGTGACGAGCGCGCCGATCAGTTCGTCGAGATCGCCGTCCATGATCGCCTCGAGCCGGTACAGCGTCAGGTTGATCCGGTGGTCGGTCATCCGGCCCTGCGGGAAGTTGTACGTGCGGATGCGCTCCGAGCGGTCGCCGGAGCCGATCAGGCTCTTGCGCGTCGCGGCTTCCTTCGCGTGCTGCTCGTGATACTGCTTGTCCTTGATGCGCGCGGCGAGCACCTTCAGCGCGCGATCCTTGTTCTTGTGCTGCGAGCGGTCGTCCTGGCATTCGACGACGATCCCGGTCGGGATGTGCGTGACGCGCACCGCCGAATCGGTCTTGTTGATGTGCTGACCGCCCGCGCCGGACGCGCGGAACGTGTCGATCCGCAGGTCGGCCGGATTGATCTCGACCTCGCCGATCTCGTCGGCTTCCGGCATCACGGCGACCGTGCACGCGGACGTATGGATGCGCCCCTGCGTCTCGGTGGCCGGCACGCGCTGCACGCGATGGCCGCCCGATTCGAACTTCAGGCGCGAATACGCACCCTGGCCCGCGATCCGCACGATCACTTCCTTGTAGCCGCCGAGATCCGACGCGCTCTCCGACATCATTTCGACCTGCCAGCGCTGGCGTTCCGCGAAGCGCAGGTACATGCGCAGCAGGTCGCCCGCGAATAGCGCCGATTCGTCGCCGCCCGTGCCCGCGCGGATTTCGAGGAAGATGTTGCGGTCGTCGTTCGGGTCCTTCGGCAGCAGCATCTTCTGCAGCTCGGTCTCGAGGCGCGCCATGCCCTCGCGCGCGCTGCGGATTTCGTCTTCCGCGAAATCGCGCATCGACGGATCGGCCAGCAGCTCCTGCGCGGCCGTTTCGTCGCTGCGCGACTGGCGCCATAACGCGTATTGTTCGACGACCGGGCCGAGTTCCGCATGTTCGCGCGTCAGCTTGCGGTACTGGTCGAGGTCGGCCGTGACGTTTTCGCGGCTCAGCAGGTCGTTCAGTTCGGCCAGCCGTGTGGACAGCTGGTCGAGCTTGCGTTGCATGCTCGTCTTCATGGTGTGGAGCGGCGCTCCCGGGCAAGGGGTATTCGGAAAGGATAGGCCGGCGGCAGGACAATGCGCGGCCGGCGGCAGGGCGACCGGGCGGCGCTAGTGGCCGGACTGGTCGTTCGAGCGCGGCGCGTGCTGGTAGAAGCCGCGCATCAGGTCGATCAGCGAATCGCGATCGGCGCCGTTGACGCGGTTGAGCGCGCTCGTCGGGCCGTGGATCAGCTTGTTGGTCAGCGCCTGCGACAGCGCTTCGAGCACGGCGGCCGGATCGTCACCGCGCGCGAGCAGCTTCTGCGCCTTTTCGACTTCGGCCCGGCGCAATGCGTCGGCCTGCGTGTGCATGTGACGGATCACCGGCACGACGCTGCGCGTGTCGAGCCATTGCATGAAATTCTGCACGCGCGTCTCGATGATCGCCTCGGCCTGGGCGACCGCGGCCTGGCGCGATGCGTTGCCTTCGCGCACGATCGCGCCGAGATCGTCGACGGTG
>NZ_BCPP01000447.1:0-5641 GCF_016586125.1 Burkholderia sp. E168m23 | reverse complement strand
TGCTGTTCGGCCATGAGCGCGGTGCGTTCGACGGCGCCGAGCGCCGCGAGACGGGCCTGTTCGAGCAAGCCGGCGGCGGCACGCTGTTCCTCGACGAAATCACCGCACTGCCGCTCGTGCTGCAGGAAGCGCTGCTGCATGCGCTCGATTCGCAGAACTTCATGCGGATCGGTGGCACGAGCTCGATCACCAGCGATTTCCGGCTGATCGCGGCCACCCGCCGCCCGGCGCGCGAAGCGGTGGCGAACGGCACGCTGCGCGAGGATCTGTGGCTGCGCCTCGACGCGGCGTCGATCACGATGCCGCCGCTGCGCGAGCGCGACGGCGATGCGCTCGCGATCGCGGACGCGCAGATCGACGAACTGAACCGGGATGCGCGCGCAACCGGCCGCAGCACGACCGACAAGCGCGCGGCCCCGGGCTTCGTGCGCGAATGCCTGTCGTACGAATGGCCGGGCAACGTGCGCGAACTGCAGGAGCGCGTGCGTTTCGCGTACGACGCATCGGGCGACTTCATCGAGACGCTGCGCGCGGGCGAAGCCAGCTTCTCCGCCGGCGCCGCGCTGAACGGCAGCAGCGTGCAGATCAAGGTGGGCACCCCGCTGTCCGACGTCGAGGATCTGCTGATCCGTGCGACGCTAGACGCGGTCGGCGGGACGCGCCACCGCGCGGCGACGCTGCTCGGCATCAGCCCGAAGACGCTGTACAACAAGCTGCAGCGAATGAAGGTGAACTGAGTGGGGCGGCCCCTGGATACGGGCGCTGGTCGGATCTGACCGTTAGTTGCGTGTAAATCCGTTCCAGCGACGACCCGAATCAGGCCATCGCGCTCGGTAATAAAAAAGCCGCGCTACTGCGCGGCTTTTTCGTTTGGAGCAACCGGAACGGCGCGACCCGCGCCATCCCCTACCCGCTTACGCCAGCGCGCTGCTCAGCAGCGCCTGCGCCTGCAGATACTCGGGCTGCGCGATCAGCTTGTCCCACTTGAGCGCCTTGCCGCGCGCGCGCATCCGCTTGAGGCGCCGCACCGACTCGGCCGAGGCCCGCGCCTTCAGCCCGTTCAGCACGACTTCGGCCGCGTCCGGCTGGTTGCAGACGAGCACCATGTCGCAACCGGCGGCGAGCGCGGCATCGGCGGCCTGCGTGAGCGTGCCGCCTTCGCGGGCGGCCTCCATCGACAGGTCGTCGCTGAAGATCGCGCCCGTGAAGCCGAGCTTGCCGCGCAGGATGTCCTGCAGCCACACGCGCGAGAACCCGGCCGGCCGCTTGTCGACCTGCGTGTAGATCACATGCGCCGGAATCACCGCGGCAAGCGACAGCCCGAGCCAGTCGTACGGCGCGACGTCCTGCTCGAGGATCGCATCGAGCGTGCGGTCGTCGGTCGGCAACGCGACGTGCGAATCGGCCTCCGCGAAGCCGTGTCCGGGGAAATGCTTGCCGCAGTTCGCCATACCGGCGAGCGACAACCCGTGATTCAGGCTCTTCGCGAGCAGCGTGACGACGCGCGGGTCGCGATGGAACGCCCGATCGCCGATCACCTTCGAGTGCCCGTAGTCGAGATCGAGTACGGGCGTGAAGCTCATGTCGATCCCGCACGCGCGCAATTCGGCGGCCAGGATGTAGCCGACGGCGGTCGCGACCTTCGTCGCGAGCAGCACGTCGCGATCCCACAGTTCGCCGAGGCGGCGCATCGCGGGCAGCACCGTGAAGCCGTCGGTGCGGAACCGCTGCACGCGCCCGCCTTCGTGATCGACGGCGATCAGGATGTCTTCGCGCACCGCGCGGATCGCATCGGTCAGCGCGGTCAGTTGCGCGCGATTCTGGAAGTGCCGCGCGAACAGGATCACGCCGCCGGTATTCGGATGCGCGAGGCGCCGCGCATCGTCGCGCGACAGGGTCGTGCCGACGACGTCGAGCATGACCGGGCCGGGAGTCGTTTTCATCAGATCGGGAATTCCGTCAGGAGGAGGTTCGGGAAACAGGTACAGGAGCAGGAGCGGCGTCCGTTTCAGCGTCCGTCTCGGCAACCACGAACGACACCGCGTAGTCGCGTTCGTCGCTGACCGTCACGCGCGCCGTGATGCCGCGCGCGGCCAGCCAGTCGGCCAGCTCGCCCGATGCGACCACGTACGGCTCGCCGCTCGGATGGTTGAGCGTCTGCAGCGCGCGCCACGTCATCGGCCAGTGCATGCCGAGCCCGATCGCCTTCGAGAACGCTTCCTTCGCGGAGAAGCGCGTCGCGAGAAACGCGATGCCGCGTGCCTCGGAGCGTGCGCGCCGCGCGTGGAACACGCGCAGTTCGTCGGGGCCGAGCACCTTCTCGGCAAACCGGCCGCCCGTGCGTTCGAGCACGGCCGCGACGCGGCTCACCTGCGCGATGTCGGTACCGATGCCGTAGATCGCCATGTCAGTCTCCGCCGGGGTAGCCCGGCAGCGTCGGGGCGAACGCGTCGCAAACGGCGTGCGGGGCGCGGCGGCCTCGCATCGTCAGCGCGCGCCGCCGTGCAGCGCGGCGACGCGTGCGGCGACCATGATCGCCTTCATCTCGCGCACCGCGTTGTCCCAGCCCGCGAAAATCGCGTGCGCGACGATCGCGTGGCCGATGTTCAGTTCGACGATACCGTCGATCGCGGCGATCTGCTGCACGTTCGTGTAGTGCAGCCCGTGGCCCGCGTTGACCTTCAGGCCAAGCCGCGCGCCAGCCTGCACGCCCGCGACGATACGCTCGTATTCGCGCTGCTGCTCGGCTTCGTCGTGCGCTTCGGCGTAGCGGCCCGTATGCAGCTCGATCACCGGTGCGCCCGCTTCGTGCGCGGCGCGGATCTGCGTGTCGTCCGGGTCGATGAACAGCGACACGCGCACGCCCACGTCGGCGAGCTGCTTGCACGCCGCGCGCACGGCCTCGAAGTGGCCGGCCACGTCGAGACCGCCTTCGGTCGTCAGTTCCTCGCGCTTCTCCGGCACGAGGCACGCGTCGTGCGGACGCACTTCGCACGCGATGTCGAGCATCTCGGCCGTGACCGCGCATTCGAGGTTCATGCGCGTCTTCAGCAGCGGGCGCAGTTCGCGCACGTCGGCGTCGACGATGTGACGACGATCCTCGCGCAGGTGCAGCGTGATCGCGTCCGCGCCCGCTTCTTCGGCGGCGAGCGCCGCGCGGATCGGATCGGGATAGCGCGTGCCGCGCGCATTGCGCAGCGTCGCGACGTGGTCGATGTTCACGCCGAGGTCGATGGCGGTGGGCGTTGTCAGGAAGAAGCTCATAGGTTTTGCAGGTCGATCAGGATCTGACGCGTGGCGAGCGGCGTGCCGCCGAGATAGGTGTTCAGCAGGAAGCGCATCAGCGTCTTGCTTTGCGCAACCGTCTGGGCTCGATGGTAATCGTCCTGTTCCATGTCGAGCAACGTCTGCCCGGTGATGACCGGCCAGTGCGACGGCACGTCGTCGTCCGCATTGCGCACGCCGCGCTCGGGATCGAACACGTAGCGGCGCTCGGGTTCGACCGCGCGGCGGGCAACCGTGCGGTTCAGCGCCATCGCATAGCCAGTCTCGCGCAGCAGCACGCGCTCGAACGAGCGCAGCACCTGCACCGCGGGCTCGCCGTGCGCGAGGCGCGTGAGGGTCAGCACGTAATGATTGAACAGCGGCGGCTGGGGATCCTCGCGCGCGCAGAACTTCACGAGCAGCTCGTTCGCATAGAAACCGCACAACAGCCCGTCGCCGCCGAGCGGCAGCATCCCGCCGACCCACTCGGCGCCCGTCAGCGTGCGCACCTCGGATTTGCCGGACCAGGACAGCAGCAGCGGCTGGAACGTCTGCAATACGCCGCGCAACGCGGAGTGCGGGCGCTTCGCGCCCTTCGCGACGAGTGCGAGCCGGCCGTGGTCGCGCGTCAGCACGTCGACGATCAGGCTCGTTTCCCGATACGGATAGCTGTGCAGCACGAACGCCGGCTGCTCGGCGACGCGGAAATCGGACGTGCGAGACGTCGCGCGCCGCGCCTTGCGCGGCGGTTCGGGCGGTGCCGGCAGCGGCGCGTCGTTCGCGCCGGCCGTCACCGCGTCTTCGGTCGACGTCAGCGCGTCATTCGTACCCATAGGCACGCAGCCCCGCCTCGTTGTCGGCCCAGCCGCTCTTCACCTTCACGAAGGTCTCGAGGTACACGGGGCCGTCGAACAGCTTTTCCATGTCCATCCGCGCCTCGGTGCTGATCTGCTTGAGCTTCTCGCCCTTCTTGCCGATCACCATCGCCTTGTGCGAATCGCGCTCGACGAGGATCGTCGCGAAGATGCGCTTCAGGCGGCCCTCTTCCTCGAACTTGTCGATCAGCACGGTGCTCGTGTACGGCAGCTCGTCGCCAGTCCAGCGAAACACCTTCTCGCGCAGGATTTCGGCCGCGAGAAAACGCGAGCTGCGGTCGGTCAGCTCGTCCTCGCCGTAGATCGGCTCGCCTTCCGGCAGGTACGGCTTGATCGTGTCCAGCAGGCGCTTGATGTCTTCCGGCTTCTGCGCCGACAGCGGCACGAGCTCGGTGAATTCGCGCAGCTCGCTCACCTTCTGCATGAACGGGAACAGCGTGGCCTTGTCGTTCACGCGGTCGATCTTGTTCGCGATCAGCAGCGTCGGCATGCCGGGCGGGATCAGGTCGAGCACCTTCTGGTCGTCGGGCCCGAAGCGGCCGGCCTCGATCACGAACAGGATCACGTCGACCGACGTCAGCGTCGACGTGACCGCGCGGTTCAGCGAACGGTTCAGCGCGGTGCTGTGACGGGTCTGGAAACCGGGCGTGTCGACGAACACGAATTGCGCGTCGTCGAACGTGTTGATGCCGGTGATGCGGTGGCGGGTCGTCTGCGCCTTGCGCGACGTGATGCTGATCTTCTGGCCGACGAGTGCGTTCATCAACGTCGACTTGCCGACGTTCGGGCGGCCCACGATCGCGATCATGCCGCAACGGAAACCGGTAGGAGCGGGAGTGTTCATATCGTTTGGGAGACAGGTTCGGAAACGGCCGCGCGGCGCGCGGCACGATCGCTGGGCAGTTCAGTGGTCGGCATCGGCCACGCGCGCCTGCGCGGCAGCAAGGCTCGCGCCGCCGGGCGGCGTGTCCGCGTCGGGCGCCGCGGCATCGCGTGCGCGCGCAGGCGTGCGCGCGGCGGCGTCGGCACTCGCGCCAGGCTTATCGGCCGACGACGATGCCGGATCGGCTGCATGGCCGGCCGGCTTGTCAGCTGCGCGCGGCGCGGCCTCGGCCGGCTTCTCCGCGGCCTTGTCGGGCCGCTCGGCCGGTTTGTCGGCAACCTTGTCGGCCGCCGGCTTCGCCGCCCGTTCGCCCTTGTCCGCGGCCGGCTCGACATGCGCCGCGCGAATCGCGGCCATCGGCGCGACGGCCGGTTCAGCGCCCGTCGCCGCAGCCGCGGCGGTGGCAGCCGGCACCGCGCCGGCCGCCCTCGCCTCGCGCGCCGCCGCACGTTCCTTCCGCTCGGGCGAGCGCAGGTCGAGCGCTTCCTGCACGCCCTTCACGCCCGGCACGATCTCGGGTTCGACATGCTTGGACCCGCGCGCGTTTTTCGAGCGCTTCGGCTTCGCGGCCAGCATCGGCGCGGCCGCCATCACTTCGTCGAGCGCCTTCTTCGCGGCA
>NZ_BCPP01000446.1:0-5650 GCF_016586125.1 Burkholderia sp. E168m23 | reverse complement strand
TGGTGGGCGCCCGTGCTGCTGGTGCTGATGCGCGCGATCCAGGGTTTCGCGGTCGGCGGCGAATGGGGCGGCGCGGCGCTGATGGCGGTCGAGAGCGCGCCGAAGCAGAAGAAGGCGTTCTACAGCAGCGGCGTGCAGGTCGGCTACGGCGTCGGGCTCGTGCTGGCCACCGGCATCGTCTCGATCCTCAGTCATACGCTCGGCGAGGCCGCGTTCAAGTCGTGGGGCTGGCGCCTGCCGTTCGTGTTCAGCATCGTGCTGGTGCTGATCGGGCTGTGGGTGCGCAAGAACATGGACGAATCGCAGGAGTTCGTCGAGAAGGTCGAGCACGGCAACCGCAAGCTCCGCCTGCCGGTGCTGGAAGCGTTGACGCGCCACCCGAAGGCGTTCCTGCTGATCGTTGCACTGCGGCTTGCCGAGCTGTTCACGATGTACATCGTCACCGCGTTCGCGCTCAGCTATTCGACGACGAACCTCGGCATGTCGCGCGACCTGTTCCTGAACATCGGCCTGCTGGTGGGCGCGGTGAGCTGCGTGACGATCCCCTGCTTCGCGTGGCTGGCCGATCGCTACGGCCTGCGCCGTATCTACCTGATCGGCGCGCTGATCGGTCTTGCGTCGGCGGTGCCGTTCTTCGTCGCGCTGGAAGCGCGGTCGATCGCGTGGATCGTGATCTTCTCGATCCTGTTGGCGAACGCCGCGCACGACATGGTCGTGAGCGTCCAGCAGCCGTTGTTCACCGAGCTGTTCGGCGCCGAATACCGCTACAGCGGCGCGGGTGTCGGCTACCAGTTCGCGAGCGTCGTCGGCGGCGGGTTCACGCCGTTCATCGCGGTCGGCCTCGTCAGCGTGGCCGGCGGTTCGTGGCACCTCGTCGCCGGCTACCTGGCGGTCGGTTGCCTGATCTCGCTGGTGGTCGCCGCGCGGATGCGGGCGGCGCGATGAGGTAATGTGCGCGTGGCCGGCCCGAGTCGCGGCCGGCCATTTCTCCATGCCGGACGACATTCGACCAGTCGCCTCTCGGGCGCGACGTCAAACACTGTCAGTTACGCGCGCCGATTCCCCCTTTTCCCGTCGGAACATGCCACGCCGCGTGCCGACCAATGGCATCATATGGGCCTACGTCAGTCACCGATACGCCCCCATATCATGTCGAATCTCATCGTCCACGGCGGCACTCCGCTGCGCGGGGACATCAAGCCGTCCGCGAACAAGAACGCCGTCCTGCCGATTCTGTGCGCCACCCTGTTGACCGATCAGCCGCTGCGCCTCGTTGGCGTGCCGGACATCACCGACGTGCGCAAGATCCTCGACATCTTCCGCACGCTCGGCAGCGACGTGTCGGTCGATTTCACGACGGGTCTGCTCGAGCTTCACCATCGCAACACCAAGTTCGATCCGGCGGTCCATCGGCTGCCCGAAGCGATGCGTTCGTCGATCATGCTGATTCCGCCGCTGCTCGCACGCTTCGGCGTCGCGCGCCTCGAGAACGACGTGAAAGGCTGCACGCTCGGCGTGCGCGAGATCGATCCGCACGTCGAGGTGTTCGAACGTTTCGGCGCGCACATCGAGCGCACGCCCGATTCGCTGATCGTCCGTACCGACGGCCCGCTGACGGCCAACGATCACTGGCTCGACTACGCGTCGGTGACGACCACCGAGAACTTCGCGCTGTGCGCGACGGCCGCGAACGGCACGTCGACGCTGATGAACGCGGCCTCCGAGCCGCACGTGCAGGAGTTCTCCCAGTTCCTCGCGATGATCGGCGTCGCGATCGAGGGCATCGGCACGTCGCGGCTATGCGTGACGGGCGGCGGCAAGCTCGGCGGCGGCGAGTTCCGCTTCGCCGAGGATTTCCACGAGATCGCGACGTTCCTCGCGCTCGGCGCGATCACCGGCGGCGACATCACGGTGCGCAACTCGTCGCCCGAGCATTTCCCGCTGATCGACCGCACGTTCGCGAAATTCGGCGTGACCGTCACGCACCGCGACGGCTGGTCGCGCGCGGAACGCGACGGCCCGCTGCGCGTGCGCCGGCCGTTCACGCAGAACATCCTGACCAAGGTCGAAGCCGCACCGTGGCCGTACCTGCCGGTCGACCTGCTGCCGATCTTCATCGCGCTCGGCGTGCGCGCGGAAGGCAGCGCGATGTTCTGGAACAAGGTCTA
Source organism: Burkholderia sp. E168m23 (assembly GCF_016586125.1). Lineage (NCBI taxonomy): Bacteria > Pseudomonadati > Pseudomonadota > Betaproteobacteria > Burkholderiales > Burkholderiaceae > Burkholderia > Burkholderia sp. E168m23. Next base: position 3,482 of record NZ_BCPP01000446.1, on the reverse strand, counting down.
CGACGGCGCGCTCGGCTGGTCCGGCGAACTGTCGAAGTTCGGCGCGCACGTGCTGTTGTCCGACCCGCACCGGCTGATCACGTTCGGCGGGCTGCAACTGACGCCGGCGCGCGTCGAGAGCCCGTACATCATTCGCGTCGCGATCGCGCTGCTGATGGTGGCCGCGAGCATCGAAGGCCGCTCGGAAATCATGAACGCGCTGCCGATCCGCCGCGCGCATCCGCATTTCGTCGAGAACCTGCGTTCGGTCGGCGCGAACGTCGAGTGGACGAGCAGCGAGTAAGGTCATGACGGATGCGACGCGCGTAACGGTCGCGTCGCATCCGGTTCCTCGGCTTTTCATGCCGTATCGGCCGCTTCCATGCGCGGCCGCGCAGCGTTCTGCCATCGGTTGTCATCGCTTACGGCAGCACACTGCGTGCTGCTTCACGCCTCTTCCCCGCAGTCAGCGCCAGCCCGACGATGCGTCATCGGGACGTCTACTCCCGCGCCCTGCCGGCATTTTCCCGCTCACGGCATAACCAGGATTCAGACCTGTCCAATTGCCCAAGCATGAGCCCGGCCATAGGCTGCCTTCCTGACCCCGGCGGATAGCGCCAAAAAACCGCGCACCCGCGCTCCAGCAGGACAATGCACCGCCTATGGAACCCCGATTCACCCTGGCGCAGATGCGCGACGTCTGGATCGACGCGTATCGTCACGCCGATGTCGGACAGCTCGATTTCGTCGCAAACCCGAACTTCTTTGTCCTGCACGAAGCTCACATTCGCACGAAAGCGCAATTTCTTGCGCGAATGCGCGTCGTAGCGGCCGAACGTGCATCGAACAGATCCGGTATCGCAGATCGGGACGAAACCATGCAAATCGTTACGCGCGGACAACGGGCGACGATAACGGGCATCGGGACGGTACGAATCAACCAGGCAATCGATTCCCGCTTCGATTTCGTCGAGCAGTGGTGCGTGATCGACGCGCGATGGCGCATTGCCTCGCTCCGCCACGAACACAAGTAAGCTGGACCGCGCCGCGGCTGCGTCCCGGCGCTTGAACGAGTCGACTCAATCCGACTCGTTTGCGTCGTTCCGCCTGAACCTGAAATCGCCTGGCAGCTTGCCTCTGAAACGCCTCAACGGCAGGAGAATTGCTTCGGGGCTCGCGTTGCGGCTCTCAGCCAAAGCACCTGCACGGTAAACGACGATTTCGACTTCGTCGCCTTCACGCAGCCCCCACTCATCGACCAGACCGGCCGGAAGGCGCACGGCCAGACTATTCCCCCACTTCGCAACCCGCATACGACCTCCTTGAATAGATGTCGTCGACTCTATATCTGCCGCTATCCAGCGGACAAGGATGGCGGATCGACCGATTTCCCGTTACCCCACCACTCGCGCGATAATCGCCCACTCCTGCGCGAACACCGCGCATCTACCCGCGCGCCGCCCATGACGAAAAAGCCCGACCTCGACCGACGCGACTGGATTGCCGGCCTCGAAAAAGGCCTGATGATCCTGGAGGCATTCGACAGCCAGCACGCGCGCATGACGCCTACGCAGGCCGCCGCACGCACCGGCCTCACGCGCACCGCCGCGCGGCGCTACCTGCTGACGCTGGAATCGCTCGGCTACGTGTACACCGACGGCAAGCTGTACGGCCTCACGCCGCGCGTGCTGCGGGTCGGCTGGTCGTACTTCGATTCGGCACGGCTGCCGCGCACGGTCCAGCCTTATCTCCAGCAACTGAGCGCATCGCTGAACGAATCGGCGTACGTCAGCGTGCTCGACGGCTGGGAGCTCGTGTTCATCGCCCGCAACGGCGTGTCGCGCGTGATGACGACGGGCTTCGTGCTCGGCGCGCGCGTGCCGGCGCCATTGACGTCGCCCGGCGTCGTGCTGCTCGCCCATCATCCCGATCGCGAAGCCGTGCGCGCGTGGCTCGACGAGACCGAGCTGCCGCCGTTCACGCCGCACACGATCACCAACAAGGCGCGGCTGCTCGAACAGGTCGACCAGGCGCGCGACGCCGGCTACGCGGCGATCGAGCAGCAATTGCAGGTCGGCGTACGCGGGATCGCGGTGCCGCTGAAGAACCGTCACGGCGAAGTCGTCGCCGCGCTCAGCACGAACATGCCGATCGGCGCGGAGACGACCGACGCGGCCGTGCGGCGCGTGCTGCCGCATCTGCAGGAAGCCGCGCTCGCGATGCTCAACGTGCTGTAGCGACCGGCGCCGGCGTCACCCGATCCGCCACCACCGCGGCAGCAGATTGCGCACTTCGCGCCGTCGGTAACGGTCGTCGATCAGATGCACGACGCCTTCGTCGTGCTCGGTGCGGATCACGCGCCCGGCCGCCTGCACGACCTTCTGCAGCCCCGGATACAGGTACATGTAGTCGTAACCGTTGCCGAAGCGAGCTTCCATCGCGCGCCGCATCTGCTCGTTGATGTCGTTGACCTGCGGCAGCCCGAGCGTCGCGATGAACGCGCCGATCAGCCGCTCGCCCACCAGATCGACGCCTTCCGAGAAGGCCCCGCCCAGCACCGCGAAGCCCACGCCGCGTCCACTGGCGTCGAAGCGTGCGAGAAACGCGTCGCGTTCGCTTTCGGCCATGCCGGGCGCCTGCGCCCACACGGGAACGTCCGGATGGCGCGTCTGCATCAGCGCGACCACGCGCCCCAGGTAGTCGAAGCTGCTCAGGAAGCCGAGATAGTTCCCGGGCCGTGCCGCGTATTGCGCGGCGATCAGGTCGGCGATCGGCTCGAGCGAGCGATCGCGGTCGCGCCAGCGTGTCGACACGTGGCTTGCCACGCGCACCGTCAGTTGCTCGGCGCGAAACGGCCCGTCGACGTCGAGCCAGCCCGTGTCGCCGGGCAGCCCCAGCGTGTCGCGGTAGAAATGGAACGGGCTCAGCGTGCCCGAGAACAGCACGGTCGCCCGCGCGGCTTCGTAGCGCGGCGCGAGGAAACCGGCCGGGATCACGTTGCGCACGCACAGCGCCGACTGGACGCGACGCCGGCGGCCGGCCGTCGCGACGCCGTCGAGTACTGGCTGGCGCGGCATCGGTTCGCCATGCAGCGTCGCGTCGAAGATCGATGCGCTGTCGAATGCTTCGGCCAGCATGCCGAACTGGATCGCCTCGAAATGAAAGCGCAGCAGCGCGTCGCCGTTCGCGCGCGGTGCGTCGGTCAGGTGTTCGCCGATCGCCGCAACGAGGTTTTGCACGGCCGACACGATCGGGCCCGGCACCTCGGGATAGGCCGCATAGCGCTCGGCCTGCGCGCGATTGAGCGTGCCCCACGCGCGGGCGAGCCGGTCGAACGCCTTGCGCAGCGCGGCAGGCGCGGCTTCGCGCGCAGCCGCGAACGCGAACGGATCGAGCGACGCGCTGTACATCTTGCGCGCGCGGTCGAGCAGGTTGTGCGCTTCGTCGACGAGCACGCCGACCCGCCACTGATTCTGCTGCGCGAGCGTGTGCAGCATCGCGCT
>NZ_BCPP01000445.1:0-5669 GCF_016586125.1 Burkholderia sp. E168m23 | reverse complement strand
GACCTCGACGCCGACCACGTCGTCGCCCGTATAGATCCGCATCGCGCCGTGATGGAACGCGGCGAGCGTGCGCTCGCGGCATTCGGCCGACGCGCTGGCCACCGTCAATGCGACGGGCAACGACTGTCCGACCTCGCGCGCGAAGCTCGGGCCCGACAGCACGCCGTTGCTCTGCTGTTCGGGCAGTTCGGCCGCGATCACCTGATGCGGCAGCAGATGCGTGTCGGCCTCGAAGCCCTTGCAGACCCAGACGACGTGCGCGGGCACATAGCCCGCGTCGCGCATCGCGTGACACAGCGTGCGCAGCCCGGCCACCGGCGCGGCGATCACGCACAGCGCGTCGTCCGCGGCGCCATGCGCGAGCGCGGCGCCGAGATCGGCGTCGTAGCGCAGCGCGTCAGGCAGCGCGATGCCGTCCAGATAGCGGGAATTTTCGTGCCGGGCCTGCAGCCCGGCGATGAGCGCGGCGTCGCGCGCCCACAGAAGCGTATCGTGCCGCGCGGCCAGATGGCCCGCGAGCGCGGTGCCCCAGGCACCGGCGCCGAGAACGGCTACTTTCATACCCAGCACCGGTCCGGAGTGAAACGTCAGTTCAGCGTCGTGCCATTCGGCGCGCCGTTCGGTGCGCCTGCTGCGGCGCCGGCTTGCTGCTGAAGCTGCGCGAGACGCTGCTCGTACAGCGCCTGGAAGTTGATTTCCGCGAGGTGGATCGGCGGGAAGCCGGCGCGCGTGATCGCGTCGGCGATGTTCGAGCGCAGGTACGGGAACAGGATCGTCGGGCATGCGATGCCGACGAGCGGATCGAGCTGTTCGTCCGGAATGTTGCGGATGTCGAAAATGCCAGCCTGCTTCGCTTCGATCAGGAATGCGACCTTGTCCTTCACCTTCGCGGTGACGGTACCCGACACGACGACTTCGAACACGCTTTCCGCGAGACGGTCGGCCTTGACGTCGACTTCGACTTCAACCGACGGCATGTCCTGCTCGAGGAAGATCGCCGGCGAATTCGGCTGCTCGAGCGACATATCCTTCAGGTAGACGCGCTGGATGTTGAAGAACGGTTGGTTTTCGACGTCGGACATGGTGTTTCCCTAAAAGTGGTGACGGGGCGGTCCGGCTGTTCGCCGGCCGCCACGGATGAATCCTGCGCGCCCGACCCGCGGCGCGGCCGGCGGCCATTCTGCCCTAATCAGGCCGCTTGCAGAAGCGGCACGAGGCCGCCTTCGCGGTCGAGCTTCGACAGATCGTCGTAGCCGCCGACGTGCGTGTCGCCGATATAGATCTGCGGCACCGTGCGGCGCCCCGTGCGCGTCATCATTTCCTCGCGGCGGGCCGGATCGCGATCGATCAGCACCTTTTCGATCTGCTCGACGCCGCGCAGCTTCAGCAGGCGCTCGGCCTGCATGCAATACGGACACACCTGCGTGCTGTACATCAAAACCTTGTTCACTTCGCCACTCCTTGTTTGACGACCGGCATCCCGGCCTGCTGCCAGGCGGCCACGCCGCCTTCGAGCACGTGCACCTCGGCGTAGCCCGCCGCCTCGACCTCGCGCGCCGCCTTCTGCGACTGCTGGCCATTCTGGCAGACGAGCAGCACCGGGGTGCTCTTGTTCTTCGCGACCTGCGCAATTTTCGCGCCGATCTCGCCCGCCGCGACCTGGCGCGCCGACGGCAGGTGGCCGGCGGCGAAATCGGCGGCGGCACGCAGGTCGATCACGACCGCGTTGCGGCGATTGATGAGCTGCGTCGCTTCCGCAGCCGACAGCCCGCCGCGGCCGCGGCGCAGGGCCGGCCATGCCAGCAGGCCGCCGGAAACCAGCAGGATCGCGATAAGGGCCAGGTTCGTGTAATTGGTAAAGAACGTCACGGAATGCCGCCGGAAAAAGAGAAATCGGATGAGGACAATCCCGCCATTATAAAATAACCGTCTTGCGCGATGTCGGGCCCCGGTTCGGTCCCGTGCGGCGCGCCCCGCTTCCCATCACTACCGACCGCAAGATCCATGTACAAACTCGTTCTCATCCGCCACGGCGAATCGACGTGGAACAAGGAAAACCGCTTCACCGGCTGGGTCGACGTCGACCTGACCGAACAGGGTCGCAACGAGGCCTACCAGGCCGGCGAACTGCTCAAGGAGGCCGGCTACACGTTCGACATCGCGTACACGTCGGTGCTCAAGCGCGCGATCCGCACGCTGTGGCACGTGCAGGACAAGATGGACCTGATGTACCTGCCGGTCGTCCACTCGTGGCGCCTGAACGAGCGCCACTACGGCGCGCTGTCGGGCCTGAACAAGGCGGAAACGGCCGCGAAGTTCGGCGACGAGCAGGTGCTCGTGTGGCGCCGCAGCTACGACACGCCGCCGCCCGCGCTCGAGCCGACCGACGAGCGCGCGCCGTTCAACGACCCGCGCTACGCGAAGGTGCCGCGCGAGCAACTGCCGCTCACCGAGTGCCTGAAGGACACGGTCGCGCGCGTGCTGCCGCTGTGGAACGAGTCGATCGCGCCGGCGGTGCGCGCCGGCAAGCAGGTGCTGATCGCCGCGCACGGCAACTCGCTGCGCGCGCTGATCAAGTACCTCGACGGCATCTCGGACAGCGACATCGTCGGCCTGAACATCCCGAACGGCGTACCGCTCGTGTATGAACTCGACGAGAACCTGAAGCCGATCAAGCACTATTACCTCGGCGACCAGGACGCGATCGCGCAGGCGCAGGCCGCCGTCGCGAAGCAGGGCAAGGCGGGCTGACGCCCGGCGCGGCGAGCAGGCCGCGTTCCGGCGCGGCGTGCCGGGCCCCGGCCCGCACGCCGCGCGAACCTTCCCGGCCCCGCTGCGGTCGAACCCGCTTTCGAACCCCGCAGCGCGCCTGGCGGTGCCCCGCCGGGGCCTCTGCGGCCTTTTCGACGCTTTTCGCGCCGTTCCACTGAGTTATCGGACGAACAGTTATACTTGTCCGCTACATCCCCGCTACCGCCACGCGCTTCCCGACCGCACCAGACTCTCTATGCGAATGAATTTGAAGAACATCGGCCTGATTGCCGCGGGCCTCGCCACGGGCGTGTTCGCCACGCTGCAGGTTTCCGCATCGGCCGAGCAGACCGCCACGGCGCCGCTTCCCCTCGACCAGCTCCGCCTGTTCGCGGAAGTATTCGGGCAGATCAAGCGCGAGTACGTCGAACCGGTCGACGACAAGAAGCTGCTGACGGCGGCGATCAAGGGCATGGTGTCGAGCCTCGATCCGCACTCGTCGTTCCTCGACAAGACCGACTATGACGAACTGCAGGAGCAGACGAAGGGCCGCTTCGCGGGCCTCGGCATCGAGATCTCGCAGGAAGACGGCCTCGTCAAGGTGATCTCGCCGATCGAGGACACCCCCGCGTTCCGCGCCGGCATCCGTCCGGGCGACCTGATCACGCGCATCAACGACAAGCCGGTGCGCGGCATGACGCTCGACAAGGCCGTCAAGCAGATGCGCGGCGAGCCGGGCACCAAGGTCACGCTGACGATCTTCCGCAAGAGCGACGACCGCACGTTCCCGGTCACGGTCACGCGCGCGATCATCAAGGTCCAGAGCGTGAAGATGAAGATGCTCGACCCGGGCTACGCGTATGTCCGCATCACGAGCTTCCAGGAGCGCACGACGCCCGATCTCGCGCAGAAGCTGCAGGACATCGCGCGCCAGCAGCCGAACCTGAAGGGCCTCATCCTCGACCTGCGCAACAACGGCGGCGGCCTGCTGCAGAGCGCGGTCGGCGTGGCCGGCGCGTTCCTGCCGCCCGACTCGGTCGTCGTGTCGACCAACGGCCAGATCCCCGATTCGAAGCAGGTCTACCGCGATACGTACGACAACTATCGCCTGCCGTCCTTCGACGGCGATCCGCTGAAGAACCTGCCGCCGGTCTTCAAGACCGTGCCGATGATCGTGCTGACGAACGCATATTCGGCGTCCGCGTCGGAAATCGTCGCCGGTGCGTTGCAGGATTCGAAGCGCGCACAGATCATGGGCAAGACGACGTTCGGCAAGGGTTCGGTGCAGACGGTCCGCCCGATGACGGCCGACACCGCGCTGCGCCTGACCACCGCGTACTACTACACGCCGAGCGGCCGTTCGATCCAGAACAAGGGCATCACGCCGGACGTGCCGGTCGATCAGTACGCGGACGGCGATCCGGACGACGTGCTCGTGACGCGCGAGGTCGACTACACGAACCACCTCGCGAACACGCAGGATCCGAACGAGAAGAAGGAACAGGAAGAGCGCGAGCAGCGCCGGATGGATCAGCTGCGCGTTCTCGAAGAGCAGAACGACAAGAAGACGCCGGAGCAGCGCCAGAAGGATCGCGATCGCAAGCCGATCGAGTTCGGCAGCGCCGACGACTTCATGATGCAGCAGGCGCTCAACAAGCTCGAAGGCAAGCCGGTCCAGGAATCGAAGTCGCTGCTCGCCGAGAGCACGGCGAAGAGCCCGGCCGCCAAGGCAGCCGCGAAGGCATCGGGCGCCAGCGCCGCGAAGCCGGCTTCCGCACCGAAGCCGGCATCCGCGCCAAAGTAAGCGCCAGCCGGCATCCAACGGGCCATCGCGGGAAGACCGCGATGGCCCGTTTTTCATGCGCGCCTAAAATAACGAACGTCCGCCCGCCTCGCTCACGACTCCCCATGAACGACGATCAACTCCTTCGCTACTCCCGCCACATCCTCGTCGACGAGATCGGCATCGAGGCGCAGCAGCGCTTTCTCGACGCGCATGCGATCGTCGTCGGCGCGGGCGGCCTCGGCTCGCCGGCCGCGATGTATCTCGCGGCGTCGGGGGTCGGCACGCTCACGCTCGTCGACGCCGATACGGTCGACCTCACGAACCTGCAGCGGCAGATCCTGCACGTGACGGCATCGGTCGGCCGCAGCAAGGTCGAATCGGGACGCGACACGCTCGCGCAGCTGAACCCCGAGGTGACGGTGAACGCGGTCGCGGAACGCGTCGACGACGCGTGGCTCGACGCACACGTGCCGCACGCGAGCGTCGTGCTCGACTGCACCGACAACTTCGCGACGCGGCATGCGATCAACCGCGCGTGCGTCGCGCACGGCGTGCCGCTCGTGTCGGGCGCCGCGCTGCGCTTCGACGGCCAGATCAGCACGTTCGACTTCCGCGACGCGGCCGCGCCCTGCTATGCGTGCGTGTTTCCGGAAGACCAGCCGTTCGAGGAAGTCGCGTGCTCGACGATGGGCGTGTTCGCGCCCACCGTCGGGATCATCGGCGCGATGCAGGCGGCCGAGGCGCTGCGCGTGATCGGCGGCATCGGCAAGACGCTCAACGGGCGGCTGATGATGCTCGATTCGCTGCGGATGGAATGGACGACGATGAAAATCGCGCGCCAGGCCGACTGCCCCGTATGCGGGGACCGGCACTGACGCGCGACGGGCATGCGCCAAACGGCCCATGCGTGACACTTCGCTACAGTTAGCGACGCCGAAAACGCCTACGCGGCCGCGTCCGCCCGCGGCTCGGCGACCGCCAGCCGCTGCAGCGCCGCCTGCACTTCCTCCGGCTCGAACGCGGCCAGCACGTCGGCCGTCGGCTTCTCGAGCGCCTTCAGGTGCGCGCGCAGGATCTCCTGCTTCACGACGAGCAACTGGCTCGGGTGCATCGAGAACTCGGTGAGCCCCAT
>NZ_BCPP01000444.1:0-5669 GCF_016586125.1 Burkholderia sp. E168m23 | reverse complement strand
TTGTTCGACCGACAGGTTGACGTCCGCGACGGCGGTGAGCTCGCCGAAGGTTTTCGTCAGATCCGTAAGCGTGAGAAACGACATGGGGAACTCCGGGTTCGCGCACCGCCTGGCCGGTGCGCCGATGACGCGGACTCTAGCCAGCCATATTTCGGCGCGTCAATTTGGAATTCTGCTGAACGGGATGAATTTCTGAAAAATTCCATTGAATGGAACGAACGGAAAAATCGCGTGCGAATCGTTCCGGTGGATGAAGGGCGGGCGACCCGCGAAACGCGCGCGTCAATCCCGTGCACACCCGGATGCCTGCGGATTTTCGACCGGACGACAATGGCGGTTACCGTATTCCGTTCAGTGAAATCGTCGAGGAGAGCCGGCATGCAGGAACCCCATTTGCCCGGAACGTCGCCGGCTGCGCGCATGCCGCACCCGGACGAGGACGCTGTCCCGGCTGATTCGGCCGATGCGGCCGGCGCGCCCGGCACCGGCATGCTGCAGCGTGCGCTCGCGATTCTGCGCGCGCTGGCCGGCATGCAGCAGGACGGCGTGCGCGTCACGCATCTCGCGAAGGCCGTCGGCCTCACGCAGGGCACCGCGCACCGGATCCTGCAATCGCTGATCGCCGAAGGGATGGTCGAACAGGACGAGCAGTCGAAGCTGTACCGGCTGAGCGTCGACTTCTTCGCGCTCGCCGCGCTGGCCGGCAACCCGAGCAGCATGCGCACGCTGTGCCGACCCGCGCTGCTGCGGCTGTGCGCGAGCCTCGGCGAAACCATCTTCCTGCTCGTGAAGAGCGGCTTCGACGCGGTGTGTCTCGACCTGTGCGAAGGGCCGTTCCCGATCCGCTCGTTTACCGGCGACATCGGCGGCCGCATCGCGCTCGGCGTCGGGCAGGGCAGCCTCGCGATCCTCGCGTTCCTGCCCGAGGCCGAACGCGAGGAGGTGATCCGCTTCAACGTGCCGCGCATCCGCGGTTACGGCGTGCTCGACGAGGTGTATTTGCGCACCGAGATCGAGCGCGTGCGACAACTCGGCTACGCGGGCCGCAACAGCGGCGTGCTCGACGGGATGGCCGGCGTCGCGGTGCCGATCCTCGATCGCACCGGTTATCCGGTCGGCGCGCTGAGCGTCGGCACGCTCGCGTCGCGGCTCGGCGACGACCGGATGCCGATGGTAGTCGAACTGCTGCGGCGCCAGGCCGACGCGATCGGCCCACGCACGAATCCGTTCGACGCCGCGTTGCGGCGGCCGATGCACGGGTTATCGGGGAAAACCATCTAGCCGCGTTACGCGTTGCCGTTTCATCGGCTTGCTTGCGCAAGTCATTTACGTTCGATCGAGGCGCGCAGGGTCCGGCGGACCTGCGCGCTTTTGTTTTTTAGCGGTGCCGCCTGCGCACATCGAATGACGTTTTTCGAGGGTTATACGACCTTTGAGTCATCTGCATGCCGCTCCATACTTCACGTGAACGATCGAGCCGGAACAAGCACGCAACCACCATCGCGTGTCGCGTATCCGGCCTGGTGACTCACCACATGAAAAGGAACGGAAGATGCGACTCAGGAACAAATCGGCGTTGATCACGGGCGGCACCAGCGGCATCGGTCTGGCCACCGCGAAGCTGTTCATTTCAGAAGGCGCGCGTGTCGCGGTGACGGGGCGCGACGAACGCGTATTCGAGCGCGTGAAGGCGGAGCTCGGCGAGCATGCGGTCGTGCTCAAGGGCGATGTGCGGTCGCTCGACGACATGCGCGCGATTGCCGGCGAGGTTAACGAGAGGTTCGGCGGTCTCGACGTGGTATTCGCCAATGCCGGCTGGGCGTTTCCGTCCGCCGTCAACGACATCGACGACACGCTGTACAACGACATCATGGACGTCAACGTCAAGGGCGTGGTGTTCACGCTTCAAGCGGCGCTGCCGTACTTGCGCGAAGGTTCGTCGGTGATCCTCAATACCTCGTTCGTCGCGCAGACTGGCAAGCACGGCATCTCGCTGACCGCCGCGGCGAAGGCCGCCGTGCGCTCGCTGGCCCGCAGCTGGTCGTACGAATTTCTCGACCGGAAAATCCGCTTCAACGCGATCGCGCCCGGCGCGATCGATACGCCGCTGCTTTCGAAGTGGGGCAAGCCCGACGAATGGGTACGCGACCGCAAGGCCGAATTCGCCGAAGCGATTCCGGTGGGCCGCATGGGCCACGCCGACGACATCGCGTACGCGGCGCTCTATCTCGCCAGCGACGAATCGTCGTTCGTCGTCGGCACCGAGCTGGTGGTCGATGGCGGGGCGTCGCAGCTCTGAGCCTGCGCTGCACGCTTCCTGAGTCCGGCACGTCATCCCGGCTCATCCCCATACCGATTTGACGTCCGCCACGCCGTTCGCGGTGGCGGTTATTCGATCCGGCCCGGCGTGGTCGCGCTCGCCCATGGGCCGAAGTGCAAGGAGCAATCATCTTGACCGACAGTAGCGACAATCATGCCCCGGGCGGGCAACTCACGCGGGCAGGCCGTTCGCGCCGCGATGTCCTGAAGTTCGGCAGCGCCGCCACCCTCGGCGCCGTGCTGGGCGGCAGCGCGTTGCTCGGGCACGCTGCGCCTGCGCCGGCGCCGACGGGCAGCCCAGCGCTGCTTGCGCCGACCGAGCCGCTCAACATCCTGATCGTCAATTACGACGGCGGCACACTGCTCGACTTCGCGGGCCCGAGCGAGATTTTCCACCGGCTGCCGAATACGAACGTTCGCTACGCGAGCCTCGACGGCGGCAACGTGACGCTCGAATTCGGCGTGGTGTACGGGAAGACCGAACGGCTGGCCGATATCGACCGGACCGACGTGATCCTCGTGCCTGGCGGGTCCGATTTGTCGGCGCCGATGCGTCCGGCGTATCAGGCGCAGATCCGGCGTCTGGCGGAGAGCGCCAAACACGTGACGTCGGTGTGCAACGGCTCGCTCGTGCTTGCCGCGACGGGCGTGCTCGATGGCAAGCGCAGCGCCTGCCATTGGGCGTTCGTCAACAAGCTGGCCGAGTACGGCGCGATTCCGGTTCCCGATCGCTTCGTCGAAGACGACGACGGCCGCTTCATGAGCGGCGGCGGGGTGACGGCGGGCATCGATTTCGCGCTGCGCGTGGCGGCGAAGCTGCGCGGCCAGCAGGCCGCCGAATACACGCAGCTCGTCGTCGAATACGATCCCGATCCGCCGTTCCACTCCGGTCATCCGAGAGAGGCGCGACCCGAACTCGTCGCGATGGTCGACAAGAAGCTGCCCGGCGCATCGAAGGGACTCGCGCGCGTTCCCGGCGTCCGCTGACACGCTGGCCGGCGACGCGTACAGGGTCGCCGCCTCTTCAATTCAAACCCGATTCGGAAATCATACGATGCGTCAGATTCATCTTTGTACGGCTGCGCTTGCAGCGTGCGTGTCCTTTTTTGCATTCACGGCGCCGGCTGTCGCCGGTGGTGCGCAACGCCTGCCCGAAGCGGCGATCAAGGCCGAAAACGCACGGTGGGCGGATGCCTTTGCGCGAGGGGACTACGACGCGATCGGCCGCCTCTATACCGACGACGGCACGCTCTTGCCGCCGGACGGCGACAAGGTCACCGGGCGCCGCGCGATCACCGAGTACTTCACCAGCGGGTATGCCGGATCGAAGCCCGGCACCGTCTCGTTCAGCAATGACGAGTTCTACGGTAACGACCGGGTCGTGACGGAGGTATCGGATGTGGAGGTTCGCGACGGTGACGGAAAGCTCAAGATCCGCGCGAAGCAGACGCTCGTCTTCCTGAAGCAGGGCGGCACGTGGAAGCTGCATCGCGACATGTGGAACGCTTACCCACCCGTCAAGGACTGACGGTCGTCGACGTCCGGCGAAAGGGCGCGTTGCGTAGTCACGCTACGCGCGCGCCTATCAGCCGTTAGCGGGACGTCGACCATGCAGCGCATTGATCGGCAGGCGTTCGATCAGCGTGCTGCGTTCGACCTGCTCTCGCGCCGAATCGCTTGCGGCGGGTGTCCGAGCAGCTTGATGAAGGCTCGGCGCATCCGCTCCGGATCGGTGAATCCCACTGCCAGCGCAATCTGTTCGATCGGTTCGCTGCCGCCCTGCAGGCGCAGTCTCGCCGCTTCGACGCGCAAGCGCTCGACCGCCCTCGCCGGCGTTTCACCGGTTTCCCGGCGAAATGCGCGTCCGAACTGTCGCACGCTCAAGCTCGCTGCATCGGCGAGCCGTTCGACCGGCAACGCTTCGGTCAGGTGTTCGCGGGCGAAATTCAGTGCGATGCGGATGCGATCCGATTCCGGCTCCATCTGCGACATCGCCGAGAATTGCGATTGCCCGCCGGGTCGCCGATACGGCACGACCAGCAGCCGGGAGACCTCGCGCGCGATCTCCGCGCTCATGTCCCGTTCGATCATGCCGAGCGCCAGGTCGATGCCGGAGGCGATGCCCGCCGATGTCCAGACGCGGCCATCGACCACATAGATACTGTCGCCGTCGACCCGCGTGCGAGGGAAGCGTGACTGCAACTGCGCGGCGTATCGCCAGTGCGTCGCAGCTCTCAAACCGTCGAGCGAGCCGGTTTCCGCGAGCAGAAATGCACCCGTACACACGCTGGCCACTCGCGACGCCTTGGCGGCCAGCTTGCTGGCCGCGGTGATGTTTTCCGAAGTCTGCATCGGCGCGATATCGCCGCCGACGAACACGATGGTGTCGAACGCGCGCCGTCCGACCGGCTTCGTGTCGATCGAAAGGCCGGTATTGCCGGGAATCGGGCCGCCGGTGGGTGAGATGACGTGAAGATCGTAGGGCGTATGGCCGGCGGCCGTGGCCACCTGATTGAAGGCCGACAACGGGCCGCCCAGATCGAGCGCGTCGTAGCCGCGGCAAACGAAAAATCCAATGCGATGCATGACGAAGCAATTGATCGAGAACCCCGGAATGGCGAATTTTACCGGGAACCCTCGAATTGTGTCGTTTGACTCGAAACGAGGGAAAAACGTCGTTTACGCCGCCTTCGATCGACTGTATTCGTTTGCGCCGCGCGGATGCGATGCCGACGGAAAGCGACGCTCAGCGACGGTAGATGAACTCCAGATCGGTCGATTCGCCGACCTTGAAATCGTACGTACCGACCCGCTTGAAGCCGGCCTTCTCGTAGAACGCGATGGCCTTCGCATTGCCTGACCACACGCCCAGCCATACCGGGCCGGGGCGCGTCGCGGCGAGATACTCGAGCGCGGCGTCGAACAATGCCCGTCCGGCGCCGGTACCTTGCGTGCCGCGTCGAAGGCAGATCTGATGGATCTCGCCCGAGCCGTCCGCCACGTCCGGATGCGGAAGCTTGCACGGCCCCGCGTGCGCATATCCGACCAGCGTGCCGTCGTCGCCTTCCGTGACCCACGTGCGGCGTTGCGGGTCGGCGAGCTGTTCGGTGATCGCTGCCACCGAGTAAGTCCGGGCTTCGTATTCGGCCAGATCGTGCGGCGGGTAGTCGATGCCGAATCCGTCCTGCAGAAAGGTTTCGCGAAACGTATCGCGCTTCAATTTGGCAAGCGGGACGGCATCGTAATAACTTCGTATAGCATACATTATACGAAGTTATACGAGTCAGATCCGTAAGCGTGAGAAACGACATGGGGAACTCCGGGTTCGCGCACCGCCTGGCCGGTGCGCC
>NZ_BCPP01000443.1:0-5683 GCF_016586125.1 Burkholderia sp. E168m23 | reverse complement strand
CAACAGCTACAGCGTCGGCCTCGACGCCAGCTGGGAACCCGACCTGTGGGGCAAGGTGAGCCGCACCGTCAGCGCGCAGCGCGCCGGCGAAGCGGCCGCCGCGGCCGACCTCGCGAACGCGCGGCTGTCGCAGCAGGCGCTGCTCGCGCAGACCTATTTCCAGTTGCGTACGTCCGATGCGCTGCAAAAGCTGCTCGACGACACCGTGAAGTCGTATGAACGCTCGCTGCAGCTCACGCAGAACCAGTACGCGCAGGGCGTCGCCGCGCGCGCCGACGTGATCCAGGCGCAAACGCAGCTGCAGAGCGCGCAGGCCGCGCAGATCGACAACGGCGTCGCCCGCGCGCAGTACGAGCACGCGATCGCGACGCTGATCGGCGAGCCCGCGTCGACCTTCTCGCTGCCGCCGAACCCGCTCGCGGCCGAGCCGCCGGTCACGCCGGTCGACGTGCCGTCCGCGATCCTCGAGCGCCGGCCCGACATCGCGGCGGCCGAGCGCCGCGCGGCGGCCGCGAACGAGCAGATCGGCGTCGCGATCTCGGCGTTCTTCCCCACGCTCACGCTGTCGGCCACCGGCGGCTTACAGAGCTCGGTGTGGTCGCAGCTGTTCACGCTGCCGGCGCGCTTCTGGACGGTCGGCCCGCAGCTCGCGGCCACGCTGTTCGACGCGGGGCTGCGCGCCGCGCAGACCGACGCCGCGCGCGCGACCTACGACCAGGACGTCGCCGCCTATCGCCTCGCGGTACTCACCGCGTTCCAGGACGTCGAGGACAACCTCGCGTCGCAGCGCATTCTCGCGCAGGAAATCGACGTGCAGCGGCAGGCGGTCGACAGCGCCGAGCACGCGCTCGCGATCGTCACGAACCAGTACAAGGCCGGCACGGTCGCGTACCTGAACGTGCTGACCGCGCAGACCACCGCGTTCACCGCGCAGCAAAAGCTCGCGACGATCGCCGGGCAGCGGATGGTGTCGTCGGTCGGGCTCGTGAAGGCGCTCGGCGGCGGCTGGAACGTATCGGAGATGGCGCACGAGAACGGCGACATGGCGGCGCCGGCGCCCTTGCCGGCGTCCGGTGCGGCCGCGCCCGCGGCCACCGCACCGTCGGCCGCCGCGCCGCTCGCGCAGAAGTAGAAAGGGAAGCGGGCGACGCGCGCAATCAGAATCAGCGCTGCGCGTCGCCGAAGATCAGCGACACCTGGTTGTTGCCGATCGGGTGGCCGAGCAGGTTCAGCAGTCCGGCGAGGTTTGCCTGCTGCTCCGGCGCCGCATGCGCGGTCCCGCGGAACGATCCTTGGCCGGGGCCGAAGCTGCCGTGCCCGTCGAGGAACAGCGGGCCCTGCGTCGTCGACAGGTCGAGATCGGCGCCCGCGCCCTTCGCCTGCAATACCGCGCGGTACGAACCGAGCGGCTTCACGCGCGACACGCGCGAACTCATCGAATCGATCGTCACCGTCAGCTGGCCGAACGCGTTGTTGCCGATCAGCCGCCAGTCGCTCCAGCCGAGCCGCACGTCGCCCTGCAGGTCGAGCGTGTTGAACGGCGTGCCGAGCCCGGTGAGCAGCGACGCAGGCACGGCCATCGTGCCCGCCGACAGCACCGCGCCGCGCCACGTCGCATCGAGCGTGACCGCATCGGGCATCGCTTCGGTCTGCCGCATGCGCATCTGAACACGCCCGGTCAGCAACGGCCAGAAGCGCGTGGTCCATTCGACCCGGCCCGGCAGCAGCGTCGCCGCGCTCTGGTCGGCGCCCGGCGCGAGCATCAGCGTGCCGGAGCCGTGCCACAGCGACCCGTCCGGATCGGCGAGATTCACGTGGCCGCCGGTCGCACGCGCGAACTGCGGCGCGATCCACGCGGCCGGCGCGAGCGCGACGAGCGTCACCGCCGTGGCCAGGCCGCCTGCCAGCACCCACGGCAACACGGTGACGAGCCGTCTCACCCACGGCCGCATCGGCCGGCCTTCGTTTGCGTCATTCACCGCCGTCATCTATTTCTGGACGGAAGGTTGCATCACGGCCGTCAGATCGACCTGGCCGTCTTCCTTCAGCGCCGTGGCATGCGCCTCGCCGACCTGCACCTTGAACTGCCGGCGCGCATCGTCGAGCCACTGGGTCCATGCCGGGAACGACACGTTCTTCATCTGGATCTGCACGCCGTTGCCGACGATCTGCACCTGCGCGCCCTGCAGCCCGTGATCGGACAGCGATGCAGTGAGCGCATCCTTCAGCGCGAGGCCGGTCGGCGCGACACCCTGCGCGGCGGCAGCCAGCGACTTCGCCTCGTTCGCCTGCGCGGTCATCTGCGCGAGTTCGTGACGCATCGCCGGCAGTTCGCGCTGAATCCGCGCGCGGCCTTCCTGCGCGGGCGACCACAGCACCGAATACGCAATCGCGACCGCCAGCACGGCGCCGCCCCAGCCGAGCAGCGTCTTCTCGCGCGGCGTGCGCTCGCCCCAGAACTGGGCCAGCGTCTGGTTCAGTTGTTCGGTTTTCATGAGCGGCTCCGGATCGTCCATTTGCCCGTGTTGCTGTCGACTTCGCCGGACAGTCCGTTACGCGCGAGGCGCTGCGTGAAATCGGGATCGACCTTGACCTCCGGCTTGAAGCCGACGTCGAGCCGCCGGTCGTGATAGTCGAGCGACGCGATGCCGTTCAGCGGCAGCGCGCCCATCGAGCGCGACAAGCCGCTCGATAGCGCGAGGAAATCGTTCGGCGACAGCTCGCCGGCAGCGAGCCGAAGCTGGTCGAGCTGGCGCTGCATCTGCGCGGGCGGATCGAGCACGGTGGTCGTCTTCGGGAAGGCAGACAGCAGCGTCTCGGTGATCTGCGCGGACAGCGCATCGCGCTCGCGCGACAGCTTCCACCAGTGCAGGTTCATCCCGATCACCGCGACGCCGAGCGTCGCCGCGGCCAGCGCGATCGGTACGCGCAGGCGCTTCACCGTCGCGCGGTCGAAGCGCCACGGCTGCGATTCGAATTCGAACTGGCACAGATCGAACGGTTCGGTCAGCGCCCGGCGCGCGAACGTGTCGAACGACAGCGGCGCGGCGCCCGGCAGCAGCGGCGCGTCGGTGCGGCCGACCGACGCGAGCCGCGGCTCCGCGCCCGGTTCGCCGAGTTCGTACAGTTCGACGTCACCGCCGCCCGCGAGCGCGGCCAGCGTGCCGGCCGCGCGCGATGCGGGCGCCGCGAAGCCTTCGCCGAGCGCGCCGCGCGCGACCGCCAGTTCGAGGCGCGGCGCCCCGGCCGCGGCCGGCAGCGCGCCGGCTTCGACGAGCACCGGTTCGACCGCCGTCGCGAGTCCGAGCACCGCGGCGACCGTCGGCGGGCGGGCAGGCGGCTCGGTGACGTCCGCGACGAGCGCGGCGGCGTCGGTGGGCTCGCCGTCGGCCGGCACGGCGGAGCCCGCGTCGGCCGACGCGCGCGGCGCCGGCAGGCAGCGGGTCGCGGGCACCGCGCTCAGGTGCCGGTGGCCGGCCGCGGTGAACGCGTCGCAGATCGTGCGGAACCATGCGCGGTCGACGACGGCCAGCACGCGGCGCCCGTCGGGCAGCGCGGCCGGATCGAGCGCGATGTGGCAGCCGAGCGGGTCCTGGATCAGCTGATCCTCGACGATGTTGGGCAGCGCCTGGCGCAGCTTCGGCCCCTTCAGCGGCGGCACGGTCGCGGCCAGCAGCAGCACGTCGCGCGCGGCGACGATCAGCACCGTCGCGTTCGCGCGCGGCAGCAGCGCGAGCGCGGCGCGGCCCGCGCGCTGCACCTGGCCGGCCTTGTCGACGAGCGTGAACGGCAGCTCGGGCCACTGCCATTCCTGCAACGGCACGGCAGGCTCGCGCGGCGGCAAAGAAACAATCAACGTGCTCACAAGAGCTCCTCTCCCGATTGGCGTCGTTATAGCTGGTCGCGGATGCGCACGACCCGCGTCGAGTGCGTGGTCGGATCACGATACACGAGCGAGGTGCGGTCGACCTCCGCGCGTTCGTGCTGAATCCGGCCATGCACGATGAAATAGCTCGAATTGACGTCGACGAGGCTCGAGTCGATCGTCACGTTCGGCGGCGCGCCGGCGCCGCGCAGCGCGAGCTGCACGTCGCCCACGTTGCGGAAAAATACGGTCTCGCGGCGCGACACGAGCGCCTGCGCGGACGACACGCTCATCCCCGGTATCAGCGCGGCGATCACTTCGGCCGGTGCGGTGTTCATGTTCACGGGCGTGGTGGTCGGCAGCACCGTGACGAACGGGCGCAGCCGCGCGACCATCTCCGGCGTCACGCCGTCGACGTCGAGCAGGCTGTCGACGCGCGTCATCATCAGCGGCGCGGGTCCGCGGTCGCCGCCGGCCATGCCAGGATCGTCGGTGAAGCCGCTGCCTTGCATGTCGCCGCTCGTCACCGGCGCGGTCGCGGCGTTCGCGGCGGTCCCGCCGCCGCCGGGCAGGTTCGGCATCTGGAACCGCGTGGCCGAATGCAGCAGCCCCGCGCGCACCTGCAGCGCGATGCGCTTCGCGAACGCGCTGTCGTAGCCGAGCGTCGTCAGCAGGCGCTGGAACGCCTGCATCTGCGTGACGTTCAGTTGCAGCACGCCGGGCGCCGGCGACGACACGAGGTTGCGCAGGTTGAACTTCGCCTGCGCGTCCTCGATCGAGCCGGACAGATAGGTGTCTTCGGCGTCCGTGTCGTTCGGTGCGCCGATCCGGCCGAGGAAATCCGACAGCTTCGTCTTCGCGATCGGCACGCCCCAGATCCCGCCGAGATAGGTGATGCCGGGCGCCGTGTCGCCTTCGGAACGCAGGATCATCCGGGTCCAGTCGAGCGCGCCGCGCGCGACCCACTGCGCCTGCGCGATCACGCGCTGGTTCTCGATGCGGCGGATCTGAACCTGCTGGCGCCACAGCATCCCCGACACGAGGATCGCCGACAGCGCGACCACGAGCAGCGCGGTGATGATCGCGGCGCCGCGCTGGCGGCGGGCAGGCATTCGACGGAAAGGGCGCGCGCGCATCGTCATTCCCCGACGAGGAAGATGCGCGTGATCGGCACGCGCAGCGACGTCGCGCCGATGCTGACCTGCAGCCCGGTCACCGCGCGCGCCGGCGGCGCGTTGCCGATCTGCGGCACCTTGAGCGCGTCGTTGTTCTGCGCGAGCGCGTCGTCGGCCGTCTGCAGGTTGGTGGTCCAGCCCACGCGCGGCACGTACAGCTTCGCGTCGATCGCGCCGACGCCGCCCATCAGCGCGACCCAGCTCCAGCCGTCGACGCTGCTGTCCTTCAGCACGGTGCGCAACCGGTTCGTGTCGTCGATCGGCGGCGATGCGTAGCGCACGACGCGCCCGCCGGCGATCCGGTAGCGGACCACCTGCAGCCGCGGCGCGACGCCCGGCACGTCGAGTTCGCGCACGATCTGCAGCGTATTGCCGGCGACGCCGATCGCCGGCTGGCCGGCCTCGTCGTCGGTCGCGGCGAGCCGCGCGTCGATGCGCATCTGGTCGAACATCTGCGCGAACACGCGCTCGTCCTCCATCGCGGCCGCGACCTTGTCGCGACCGCGCATGATCTGGTCGAGCCCGCGCCACGCGAGAATCGCGACCACTGCGAGGATCGCGATCGCGATCATCAGCTCGATCAGCGTGAAGCCGCGGGCAGCACGGGACGAGGGGGCGGACGCGCGGCGCATCGGCGCGTCAG
>NZ_BCPP01000442.1:0-5690 GCF_016586125.1 Burkholderia sp. E168m23 | reverse complement strand
ACGCCGAAGATGCTGGCGCCGGCCAGCAGCGGGCCGACGTTGACGCCGAGCTCGCTGAGGCCCGTCAGCACGACGACGAGCGCGATCATCACGAACAGCAGCGAGCGCAGCATCGGCAGCAGCGTGCGCAGCCGCGCGGCGCGCACCAGGTTGCCTTCGCGCGTCCAGCGCTGCAGCCGGCGCTCGATCGCGATGTTGGCCGCCTCCCACACGACGAGCGCGACGATCGCCGCGATCGCGATCGTCACCAGCGCGGACGCGAGCCGGTGGCCGATCGTGCCCGTCTCGAACGCGCGGAAGATCGGCACGCCCCAGATCTGCAGCAGCAGCACGACGGTCACGATGCCGATCGCCCCCGACACGATCTGGCGCAGCAGCGGGTAGTAGCGGTACGCGTGCAGATGAACGAGCGTACGGTCGTCGTCGCGGCGCTGGAACAGCCGCGCGAGCGCGCCGAACACGACGATCGACACCATCCGCATCGCGATCATCACGGCGATCGAGCGGCCGCCGAGCGTGATCAGCACGCGATAGCCGTTGTGGACGTCGAGCGCCCACACGAACCACAGTGCCATCACGATGAAGACCGACACGGGCGCCCACGCGTCCGCGAGCGCGTTGCCGACGACCGTGAAGGCCGGACGATCCGCGCCGGCGGCACGAATCCGTGCCGCGACCGGCCGGCGACACTGCAGGATCAGCACCGAGATCATCACGTGCCCGACGAGGGCGACGGCCTTCAGCAGCGCGACATGGCCGGCTTCGCTCAGGCCGAAGTTCGCGGCAATCTCGACGGCCGCCGTGCACGCGCCGACCACGATCACGATCCGTGCGATCGAGCGTTGCACGAAATCGGCCCATGCGTCGCTGATATGCAGCAGCCGCAACTGCCGCGCATCGGGCTGGAAGAACAGCCGGCTGACGATCGTGATGAGTCGGCAGATCACGTAGGTGTCGATCAACGCTTCGAGCGCGGCTTCGATCGGCGTGTCTGCTTCGACGAGCACCGACATCGTCAGGCTCGCGACGCCGACGAACACGAGCAGCGGCACCGCGCGCAGCGCGAGACTGACGAGTGCGCGCGGCATCCGCTGCAGCAGCGTGGTGTGCCGGCGGGCGTGGCCTCGGCTTTGCGAGGATGCGGGGGTGGCGCCTGCGGTGTCTGCGGCTGCGGTGTCGGGTGGGGTGGACGTATCGGGCGGCGGCGCGTGGACTTCGTCCGACGCGGCGGAATCGGATGCGGTGTGGCGCAACGTGTCGGCGCGGCGCGCGGCCACCGTGGCCAGCGCGCGTCGCAGCAGCCGCTTCGCGAGCCATTCGACGATGAGCGCAGGCAGCAGTACCGCGACGAGGATGCCGAGCGTGCGAGTGAGATCCGCGCGCTGGTCGGCGCTGACGAGCTTGTCGTGCCACCAGCTTCCCACCGAACCGATATCGAGCAGCGAGCGCAGCGATTCCTGCAGCGCGTTGCCGATCTGCGTGGCCCAGCGCGATCCCTGGCGGACGAGCATCGAGGCGAGCCCGTTCGACGTGAGCGCGGCCGGCGCCGCGGCAGCCGAGGCGCCGCTGGTGGCAGGCGCCGCGCTGGCCGGCACGGCGGGCGCGCTCAACGCGCCGACGGCCGCGATCGCGCGCAGCGTCGTTTCGACCTGCGCGCGATCGCGCGGGTTTTCGAGCACGTTCAGTGCCTGCCGCGCCTCTTGTGGCGTCAGTGCGGGCGCGGCGCCGGAGGCGGCCGACGCGGCGGCCGGAGCGGGAGCGGCCGCGTGGGCGGCCGACACGACGGCGGCGAGCAGCCAGCCGAGGAGGATATGTCGCATGGAGTGGGCATGCGGGTGCGTCTCGTCACGCGGCCCGCGAGGCTGAATGATGGACGGAAGTTAACATGATTGCGATCGCGACCGAATAGTTCCGTCGCCGGCTATTCGGATCGGGCATGAGCGGCGCGACGCGGGTGTCCTGCGTTCCCGATCGTAAGGCGTCTGTAACGCGTGCTTTCCGATGCCGATGGGCGAAGCGTCACCCGATGAGCGTTCGTCCGGTCTCGTTCCACGCTGGCATCACGTCAGGTGAATTCGGATTCCTATGAATCAGGCCGGATCGTCGTGAAATGCCGGCAAGACGTGCGCCGCGATTTCTTCGATGACGTCGCGCACGGGCCGGTCCGATCCGGGGTTCAGCGTGACATGGTGCGTTCCCGCCGTGCGCATGTCCCGCAGGATATCGGCCAACGCATGGCGCCCGGTTGCATAACCGAGCGGCAGCGCGGTGGCGGGCGTATCGGGATGTGCGGCGAGGTCGAGCCGCATCGATACGCCGAACGCGCGAAATTGCGGCGACGCGAGCCGGTCGACCGCCGCGCGCCACATCGAATAGCGGGCGCGCTGCGTATCCGGATCGCGGTGATAGGTCATCCAGCCGATCGAATGGCGGGCAATCCAGTCGACGCTCTGTCCGCCCGAGCCGACCGCAAGCATCGGCACCGCGTCGCCGTCGCGCGGCAGCAGCGTGAATTCGGGCGCATCGGGCGGCGCCTGGTCGGGCAGCACGCGCGACGGCGCGCCGAGCGCGGCCGCGACGACGTCCCAGTGCGCGCGATAGCGGTCGCGCCGGGTTTCCGCGTCGACGCCGAACGCCGCATATTCGGGCGGCCGGTCGCCGGAGCCGAGCCCGAGGATGAAGCGTCCGCCCGACAGCGTCGCGACCGACAGCGCACCTTTCGCGATATGCAGCGGATGGCGCAGCGGCAATACGATCGCGCCGCTGGCGAGCGCGATCCGGCGGGTGCGCGACGCCAGTGCGCCGAGCAGCACCCACGGGTCGAGATGGCCGACCGGGTCCGGATAGTCGGCGCTGTTCAGCGGCACGTCGCGAATCCACAGCGCGCGAAAGCCGAGTGAATCGGCCAGCGCCGCGAGTTCGAGTTGTTCGTCGAAGTCCGCGACGATGTGGCCGCTGCGAAGCAACGGAAGCGTGAGGCCGATCGACAGCCGCCCGTCAGCAAAGACACGCTGCGCGACGTCGGGGCGGGCGGGAACGGTTGGGGGCATGGCGAATCCTTGAAGGCGAGGCAGGGCGAACGCACAGTGTTCCGTGTCCGAATGCTAGCGTGTTTGCGCGATGCCCGAGCGGGACGGCGCCGCGCTGCGCTAAACGACCTGCGGCGTCGTGCCACGCAACACGAGCCCCCCGCGTGACGCCACGCGTCGCGATGCGCGGTGGTCGCGGTCGGTGCCGTAGAACGGCATGCGTGTGCGAAGCGACGGCGAGTGTGATCACGGCGAGGGTGGGTTCGGGGCGGGCGGCGGCGAGCCGCGGGAAAGGGCAAGGCCGGCGCACGCATCCGGTCGAGGCGCGTCGCCAGCTGTGAGGCGATTGTAAGGCGACTGCCCGTCCCACGCAGAGCCGACGCGACGATGCCAATTGGTCTGGCGGCGCGTTTCAGTTTCGAAACGTTCGCGCTTTCTGACGGGGTGCGATGGCTACCCGCGGCCCGGCATGTGCCCGCGAGGCCTTGCGGCGTGAAGCATGGTGCGCTCCTTGCATGGTTATATGGGCCGTGAGCGCGATCGCGGGTGTTGTCGACCCGGCAATCGCTTCAGTGGGTCGGATGTATCGGAGACGGGGACAAGAGAATGAAAAAAGACCGAAACGCAACGCAGCGTGTTGCAAACATGAATCGCCGACCTGCCCGGGTATTCGCTTCGCCATTGATTGCGGCGACGTGAGCGAGCGGCTTTCCGTTCCATCCGAGCAATCAGGTTCGTTCTGAACGACGACGTGCAGCCGTGACGCACGAGGCCGACCCGTGCCGGTCGGCCGTCGGGGATGCACCACGAACGCAGGCGGATGGCCCCTGGCCTGGATCCCGGAATCGTCATGCCATGGCGCAACGCATGGCGCCGCGCGGCGAATGCGTTTGCATGCCGCGCATCGTGTCGGCGTGACGAGCCAGCGGCACAGGACCGGGCCGGGACAGCCGGTGACGCGCCGATGTGCGCGGCAGCGAGGAACACGTGGAGTCCGGGGAGCGTCCGTCGATCGCGGCATGACGGACGTCGCAATATTGTGCTGTCAGTTGATCCACTACCCCGATGGATCAATTGTTGAAGCGCCCGTCGCCGAGCGGCGACGGGCGTCTTTTTGCGTGCGACGGCTCGTCGTGGCGGCGGCCCGCCCGATCGCACGGCGTTCTGTATCATGTGCTGGCGTGCCTGGCTGCCCGTGCGGGCGCACGGCCTGCCGGCGCGACCGATCACGTTGCCAACATGAACGACAAAGCCTTGCCCGATTCCTCCCTCGCCGACGCCGATCCGGCCGCGCTCGATGCGCTGCAGACCTTCGTCGAGCGTCATCCGCGCCTGCTCGTGCTGACCGGCGCGGGCATCAGCACCGATTCCGGCATTCCCGGTTATCGCGACCGCAACGGCCAATGGATGCGCTCGCCGCCGATCCAACTCCAGGAATTCCTCGGTTCCGATGCCGCGCGGCGCCGCTACTGGGCGCGCAGCATGATCGGCTGGCCGGTCGTCGGCCGCGCGCGGCCGAACGGGTCGCATGTCGCGCTGGCGCGGCTCGGCGACGCAGGGCGAATCGAGCGCCTCGTCACGCAGAACGTCGACGGCCTGCATCAGCGCGCGGGCAGCGACGACGTGATCGAACTGCACGGCGGCATCAACGGCGTGACCTGCCTCGAATGCGGCGCGCATCACGCGCGAGCGACGATTCAGACCGTGCTCGAAGCCGACAATCCCGAACTGCTGGGCGCGCAGGCCGAGCCCGCCGCGGACGGCGACGCGCATCTGGAATGGGCCGCGCTCGATACGTTCCGCGTTCCGGCGTGCCCCGCGTGCGGCGGCTTGCTGAAGCCTGCGGTGGTGTTCTTCGGCGAGAACGTGCCGCGCGAGCGCGTGGCGCTGGCGTCGCAGGCGCTCGATGCGGCCGACGCGCTGCTCGTCGTCGGCTCGTCGCTGATGGTGTATTCCGGCTACCGCTTCTGCGTGTGGGCGCAGGCGCAGCACAAGCCGGTTGCCGCACTCAATCTCGGCCATACGCGCGCCGACCCGATGCTGACGCTGAAGGTCGAGGCGCACTGCGCGCCCGCGCTCGACGCACTCGTGGCGCGGCTGGGGCTCGGGCGCAACAGCGCCAGCACCAGCGACACGACGGAGCATGCATCGTGACCGGCGCCGCTGCTTCGCCCGATCCGTCCGAGCGGCTGTCCGCGCCGGCGGCCGAACGCAATCGCGGGCCGATCCTCGACGTGCTGCGCCGTGTGCTGCCGGCGAGCGGCAGCGTGCTCGAAATCGCGAGCGGCACCGGGCAGCACGTCGTTCACTTCGCGCAAGCGTTGCCGGGCCTGCACTGGCAGCCGAGTGATCCCGATGCGCAGGCGCGGCGTTCGATCGCCGCGTGGGTCGCGCATGCGGGCCTCGCGAACGTCGCCGGGCCGCTGGCGTTCGACGTGCGCGACGCGCCGTGGCCGGTCGCGGCGCTCGACGCGATCGTCTGCATCAACATGATCCATATCTCGCCGTGGGCCTGTACCGACGCGCTGTTCGCGGGCGCGTCGCGCGTGCTGCGTCCGGGCGGCGTGCTGTTCCTGTACGGTCCGTACCGTCGCGAAGGCCGGCATACGGCGCCGTCGAACGAAGCGTTCGACCGGCAGTTGCGCAGCCGCGACCCGTCGT
>NZ_BCPP01000441.1:0-5688 GCF_016586125.1 Burkholderia sp. E168m23 | reverse complement strand
ACGGCAGCGCCGGATCGGGATCGAGGTCGAACACGATGCGGTCGGGCCGCTCGATGTTCGACGCATGCGCGTTCCACGTATGCAGTTCGACCGTGCCCATCTGCGCGGCGCCGAGCAGCGCGTCGACGTTGTCGATCGACAGCAGCGGCCCGTGGCCCGGGTCGAGCCCTTCGTGCTGCGTGACGAACGGGATCTCGCGGCGCTCCGCGTGCTTCTGGAAGAACAGCTCGCCGGCGATGTCGCCCGGGGCGCGCACGAGCGACACGGGACGGCCTTTCAGGTCGGGCAGCAGCCACGGCGCGACCCATTGCCAGTACCGTGCGAGGTCGATCTTGCGCGTGCCGCTTTGCGGGTCGAGCACGCGCTCGGGATGCGTGATGCGCACGCGGCCGAGCGTGTCGGGGCCGGACGCGTCGCCGTCGGCTCGGGCGGCTGCGCGAGACCGTGCGGATTGCTTGCGTTCGCCGGTTTCACGAGCGGCATGCGATGCGCGCTTGCGTGTGTCGTCGTGCGGGGTCGGGCGTTGATCCATCGTCACCTCCGTTTCCGTATGTTTGGGTATCTCGCGGACGATCTGCGCCGCCGGCTTGTCCTCGCGCAGCGCGATGAACGCGGCCTGCCGCACGATCCCGTCGCCGGTCCATTCCGCGAATTCGCATTCGGCGACGAGCGTCGGCTCGACCCAGTGCACGCGAGTGCGCGTGCGTTCGCGCGGCGGTTCATCGAATGGCATCGTGTCGCGCTCGTGTTTGCGCAGGATCACGGCGAGACGGTCGAGCATCCGCGTGTCGAAGCCGGTGCCGACGCGGCCGACGTAGCGCAGCGGCCGGGCCCGCGCCGCCGCTTGCCGCCGGCGCCGGCTCATGCACGCCGAGCAGCAGCGCGCCGAAGCCGTGCCGGCTGCCCGACGGCTCGGTAAAGCCGCCGATCACAAACTCCTGCCGGCGCCGGCATTTGAGCTTGATCCATGCGGGCGACCGGCCGGCGCGATAGCGCGAGTCCGCGCGCTTGCCGATCAGTCCTTCGAGGCCGGTGTCGCAGGCGCTCGCGATCAGCGACGCGACGTCCTCGCCGAGATCGGGCGAAAAGCGCACGCGCGCCGGGTCGCTGTTCGCGAGCAGCGGTTCGAGCAGCGCGCGACGGGCCGTGAGCGGTGCGTCGCGCAGGTCGTAGCCGTCGAGATAAGGCAGGTCGAACACGAAGAAGGTGATCGCGTCCGAGCGGTCCGTGCCGAACGCGTTCTGCAGCGCCTGGAAATCGGGCAGGCCGTTTTCGCCGAGCACGACGGCCTCGCCGTCGAGCCATGCGTCGTCGAGGTCGAGCGCCGCGAGCGCGTCGCGCTGCGCGCGCAGCTTCGCGGTCCAGTCCCGGCCTTCGCGCGTCATCAGCGTGACGCGCCGGCGTGCGCCCTTGCCTGCGATGCGCGCCAGGATGCGGTAACCGTCGAACTTCAGTTCGTAGCACCAGCCGCCCTGCGTCGGCGGTGCATCGACCAGCGTTGCGAGTTGGGGCGCGACGCGCTCGGGCAGCGGCGCGCGCACCGCGCCTTCGACCTGCGACGGCTCGGTGGGGCGCTGGCTTGCGTGGCTTGTTTGGCTTGCGGGTCGCGCGTCATGTGCATCGCCATCCGCGTCGGTCGCTCGGCCGCGCTGCGCCGCGCGCTTGCGTGCCGCACCGTGGGACGCGCCGTCATGCACGCTCCCCGGCCGTTCGCCGACGACGTCGAATTCATCGGCGCTGCGCGCGTCGTCGTCGCGCTCCTTGATCAGCAACCACTGCTCCTGACGCCCTTCCTGCCGCCCGCTGCGCACCAGCGCCCAGCCGCCGTGCAGCTTCTCGCCGTCGAGCCGGAACGTCAGCCTGCCGGCCCGGTAGCCTTCGCGCGCCTGCGCGACGCCGCCGTCGGGCGTCCACGTGCCTTCGTCCCACACGACGACCGAGCCCGCACCGTAATGCCCGGCCGGAATCTCGCCTTCGAACGACGCGTATTCGAGCGGATGGTCCTCGACGTGCACCGCGAGCCGCTTCACCTGAGGATCGAAGCTCGGGCCTTTCGGCACGGCCCACGATTTCAGCGTGCCGTCGAGTTCGAGCCGGAAGTCGTAGTGCAGCCGGCGCGCGTGGTGCTCCTGGATCACGAAGCGCAGCGGATGGCGTGCGCGCGCGGCGGGCTGCTTCGCCTTCGGCTTCGAGGCCGCTTGCGTATCCGTCTTCGCGCGACGCTTGCCGTGCGCCCCTTCGGGCTCGGGCGTCGCGCCGAAATGGCGCTTGCGGCGATACGGATCGAGCTTGCCGGCCATCGCGTCACCTCGTCGGAACCGGAATCGAAATCGGAGTCGGCGTCATCGGCGTCACGCCGCGTGCTTGCGGCGCGCGGCCGTCTTCTTCGCTGCGGGAGCGCTCGCTGCCCTGTGTTTCGCGGCGGTCTTCTTTGCCGCGGTTTTCGTCGCCGCGCCCTTCGATGCGGATTTCGCCGCCGGCTTGCGGCGCGCGCCGCCCCGCGACGACGACGATGAAGATTCCTCGTCCTCTCCTTCGCCACGCTCTGCACGCAGATCCGCCGCGCGCGCCCCCGCGCCGCCCTTCAGGCTGCGCTTCAGCAGCTCGGTCAGATCGACCACGTTGCTCGCCGCGCGGCCGGTCTGCGCGGGCCGGTCCTCGATCTCCTCGATCTTGCCCGCGCGCACCTTGCGCTCAACCAGTTCGAGGATGTCGTCGCGGAACGTGTCGTGATATTCGTCGGGGGTCCATTTGCCGGACATGTCGTCGATCAGCTTCTTCGCCATCCCGAGCTCGCGCGCACTGACGCCCGCGCCCTTCGCGTCGTCGGCCGGCACCGACAGCTCGTCGAGCGGCCGCAATTCCTCCTGCCAGCGCAGCGTATCGAGCGCGAGTATCGGCCCGACCGGGATCAACGCGCCCAGATGCTGGCGGTCGCGCATCACCACCAGCGCGATGCCGATCTTGCCGCTGTCCTTCAGCGCGTCGCGCAGCAGCGCATAGACCTTCTCGCCCTTGCGGTCCGGCACCAGGTAGTACGGCGTGTCGAGATAGAGGAACGACACGGCGTCCTCGTCGACGAAGGTCAGGATGTCGACGGTCTGCGTCGATTCCGGGTTCGCCGCGCGGATCTCGTCGTCGGTGAGCACGACGTAGCGCTCCTTCTCGTATTCGTAGCCGCGCACGATGTCCTCGCGCGTGACCTCCTTGCCGGTGCGCTTGTTGATCTGCCGGTAGCCGATCGGGTCCATCGAGCGCTTGTCGAGCATCCGGAACGACGGTTTCACGGTGCGCGTCGCCGGAAACAACTGCACGGGCACGTGCACGAGCCCGAAGCTGATCGCGCCTTTCCAAATCATCCGCGGTGCCATGCATGTTCCTCCTTGCCGGGTGCGCGCCCGCCCGAGGGCGGGCGCACCGTCCGGCGCAAGCCGCTGTCGGCCGCTGTCGGCCCTATGCCGGCAGCTCCGCCGCCTGCTGTTCGCGCGCCCACACGCGATGCTGGCCGAGGTGATCCGACAGCGTGTTCAGCACCGCGTCGAGATCGACGGCCTGGCCGACGCACACGCCTTCGGCCGGGTCGGGCAGGTGCGCGGCGCTGAGCAGTTGCCGCCCGGAGCCGACGGCCGCGATCGGCTTCAGGTGCTTGAACGCCTCCCGCACGAAATGGCGGGCATCGGCGCTGTGCGCGAGATCGCGGCCATCGCCGTCGCCGCCGCACACGAACACCGCGTCGAACATCACCGACGGCATGCCGACCAGCGTCGCCTCCGGCACGATGCCGCCGATCGGCGCGAGCGTCGGCGCGACGATCGTCGGCACCGCGTGCGCGGCCTGCAACGCGTCGCGCACCTGCTCGACCAGCACCGGATTCACGCCGGGCGTCGCGACCAGCGCGATCTTGCGCGAGCGGATGCCGGGCTTCGCGCGGCCGATCAGGCTCAGCGCCGGCGAGCGCTGCGGCACGGCCGGCGTCGCGGCCGCCTGCGGCGCGGGCAGCCCGAGCCGTTCGGCGACCTGCGCGGCGAGCCCCGCGTCGAAGCGCGCGATGATCTCGTTGACCACCCGCTCGCGAATATGCGGCTGCGTCACCTTGCCGAGCTCGAAGCAGTACGCGTCGCGGATATGCCGCTGCTCGATCTCGGTCATGCTCTGGTAGAACAGCGCGGCCTGCGAGAAATGGTCGGCGAACGATTCGCTGCGCACGCGCACCTTGTGGCCTTCGAGCGGCTCGGGCACGGTCTCGAACCCGCCGCCGGCGGGCGCGGGCGGCGTCTCGCGCGGCCAGCCGCCGCTCGTGGAATTCGGCTCGTACGACGCCTGGCCGACGTTGATCGTCTGCCGGTGCAGCGCGTCGCGCTGGTTGTTCGCGAACGGGCACACCGGCCGGTTGATCGGGATCTCGTGGAAATTCGGGCCGCCGAGCCGGCTCAGCTGCGTATCGGTGTACGAGAACAGCCGCCCCTGCAGCAGCGGGTCGTTCGTGAAATCGATGCCCGGCACCACGTGGCCCGGGTGAAACGCGACCTGCTCGGTTTCCGCGAAGAAATTGTCAGGGTTGCGGTGCAGCGTCATCCGGCCGATCGGCCGCACCGGCACGAGCTCTTCCGGCACGAGCTTGGTCGGGTCCAGCAGGTCGAAATCGAATTTGTCCGCATCGGCCGGATCGATCATCTGCACGCCGAGTTCGAACTCCGGATAGTCGCCGCGCTCGATCGCCGTCCACAGGTCGCGCCGGTTGAAATCCGGATCGTGGCCGGCGATCCGCTGCGCCTCGTCCCACAGCAGCGAATACGCGCCGCTCACGGGCCGCCAGTGGAATTTCACGAACCGCTCGACGCCGGCCGCGTTCACGAAGCGGAACGTGTGGACGCCGAAGCCGTCCATCGCGCGATAGCTCGCCGGCAGCGCGCGGTCCGACATCAGCCACAGCACCATGTGCGTGGTTTCCGGCACCAGCGACACGAAATCCCAGAACGTGTCGTGCGCGGACGCGCCGGTCGGCATCTCGTTCGGCGCCTCGGGCTTCACCGCGTGCACGAAGTCGGGAAACTTGATCGCGTCCTGGATGAAGAACACCGGCATGTTGTTGCCGACGAGATCGTAGTTGCCTTCCTGGGTATAGAACTTCACCGCGAAGCCGCGCACGTCGCGCACGGTGTCGGCCGACCCGCGCGGCCCCTGCACGGTCGAGAAGCGCACGTACACCGGCGTTTCGGCGGCCGGGTCCTGCAGGAACGCGGCCTTCGTGTAGTCGGCCATCGGCTCGTACACGCGAAACACGCCGTGCGCGGCCGAGCCGCGCGCATGCACCACCCGCTCCGGAATGCGCTCGTGATCGAAATGCGTGATCTTCTCGCGCATGATGAAGTCTTCGAGCAGCGACGGGCCGCGCGCGCCGCCTCGCAGCGTGTTCTGGTTGTCGGCGATCCGCACGCCCTGGTTGGTGCGCAGCGCCTCGCCGTCGGGCCGCGCACGGTTCGCCTCGAGCTGGCGCGATTTTGCGCTGTCGGGCGGTTGCGTCGGTTGCGTCGGGGGCGTCTTGCCGGCGGATGGGGGAGTCGTCATCGTCAGGTGTCCTCGTGGCATTCGGTAGGGAGCCGTTGCCGCACGGCGACGCGCCGCGGCGCACGCGTGCGGACGGCAGGGAAAGCCGGCCCGGCGCGCCGCGAACGGCCGCGGGCCGGC
>NZ_BCPP01000440.1:0-5699 GCF_016586125.1 Burkholderia sp. E168m23 | reverse complement strand
GCTTGCCGGCGTGGTCGACCGCCATCCGGGCATGCTGCTCGAAATCAAGGGCGCGGCCGTCGCGCTGCACTTTCGCAATGCGCCCGAGCGCGAGGCGGTGGCGCGCGAAGCGGCCGAGCGCCTCGTCTCCGACTATGCGGATGCGTATGTGCTGCAACCCGGCAAGATGGTGTTCGAGATCAAGCCGAAGGGCGTCGACAAGGGCCGCGCGCTGGCCGCGTTCCTCGACGAGCCGCCGTTTGCGGGCCGCGTGCCGCTGTTCGCGGGCGACGACCTGACCGACGAGAAGGGCTTCGCGGTGGTCAACGCGCGCGGCGGCCTGTCGATCAAGGTCGGCGCGGGCGAGACGTCCGCGCGCATGCGGCTCGATTCGGTCGACGCGCTGCATGAGCAGATCGCAGGCTGGCTCGGTGCGGGGCAACCGCACGCATGAGCCGGCTCATCATCGTTTCAAACCGCGTCGCGCCGATTTCGGAAGGCGAACCGGCGGCGGGCGGCCTCGCGATCGGCGTCTATGATGCGCTGAAGGAAACCGGCGGCATGTGGTTCGGCTGGAGCGGCGAAGTGGTCGCGTCCGGCGCGCCGCAGCCGCAGATCCGCATCGAGGAGCGCGGGCCGGTGACGTTCGCGACCGTCGGGCTGACGCGCCGCGATTACGACCAGTATTACCGCGGGTTCTCGAACGCGACGCTGTGGCCCGCGTTCCATTACCGCGCGGACCTGATCCAGTACGATCGCCACGAATTCGACGGCTACCGCCGCGTCAACGTCTGGCTCGCGCAGCAGCTCGTGCCGCTGCTGCAGGACGACGACGTGATCTGGGTGCACGACTATCACCTGATTCCGTTCGCGCGCGCGCTGCGCGACGCCGGCGTGAAGAACCGCATCGGCTTCTTCCTGCACATCCCGTTTCCGGCCGCGCAGGTGCTCGTCAACGTGCCGCCGCACCGAGAGCTCGTCGAGTCGCTGTGCGCGTTCGATCTGCTCGGCTTCCAGACCGAGCCCGACCTGCGCGCGTTTTGCGACTACGTCGAGTTCGAGGCGGACGGCGAAGTCGAGCACGACGGGCACACGGTGCGCGTACGGGCGTTCGGCCAGACGTTGCGCGCGGCCGCCTATCCGATCGGCGTGTATCCGGACGAGATCGCGTCGCTCGCGCAGGCGGGTGAGCACGGCAAGGCGGTGCGCACGCTCGCGACGTCGCTGCGCGGGCGGCAACTGATCATGAGCGTCGACCGGCTCGATTATTCGAAGGGGCTCGTCGAGCGCTTCCGGGCCTTCGAGAAGCTGCTCGAGCACCAGGCGTCGATCCGCAACCGCGTGTCGTTCCTGCAGATCGCACCGTCGACGCGTGCGGACCTGCGCGCGTACCAGGACATCCGCCTGCAGCTCGAAGCGGAGTCGGGGCGCATCAACGGGCGCTACGCGGAGCTCGACTGGGCGCCGATCCTCTACATTCACCGTCAGTACGACCGTCAGGTGCTGGCCGCGCTGTACCGGCTCGCGCGCGTGGGCTTCGTCACGCCGCTGCGCGACGGGATGAACCTCGTCGCGAAGGAGTACGTGTCCGCGCAGAATCCGGACGATCCGGGCGTGCTGGTGCTGTCGCGCTTCGCGGGCGCCGCGCGTGAGCTCACAGGCGCGCTGATCGTCAATCCGATCGATATCGAGGGGATGGCCGATGCGCTGTCACAGGCGCTGACGATGTCGCTCACCGAGCGGCGTGCGCGTTACGCGGACATGATCGCGCAGCTTCGCGAGAACAACGTGTCGGTGTGGCGGGACAATTTCCTGCGTGATCTGCAGCAGGTCTGATCTGATTTATTGCTTGTGCTGCAATTGAAAAAGCCGCCGTGCGCAAGCACGGCGGCTTTTTTGTCGGCGGATACCGGTGCGTCAGGCCACGCGTTCGCCGGTCGGCGTGTTGCCGTCGGGCGCCGCATGATGGCGGCCGTGCTGTTTCGCAAGCAGGTCGCGGTACAGGCCGGGGCGGTTGCGCAGCACGTCGGGCGGGCCGTCGTCGATCACCTTGCCGTTGTTCATCACGATGATGCGGTCGAAGTTGCGCAGCGTCGACAGGCGGTGCGCGATCGCGATCACCGTGCGGCCGACCATCAGGCGGTCGAGCGCGCTCTGGATCGCTTCCTCGGACGCGCTGTCGAGCGCCGACGTCGCTTCGTCGAGCAGCAGGATCGGCGCATCCTTCAGGATCGCGCGCGCGATCGCGATGCGCTGGCGCTGGCCGCCCGACAGCTTGACGCCGCGGTCGCCGACGATCGTGTCATAGCCTTCCGGCATCGCCTCGATGAACTCCGCGCAGCGCGCGTCGCGCGCGGCGGCGAGCACTTCGTCGCGGGTCGCGTCGGGGCGGCCGTACGCGATGTTGTCGTAGATCGTCCGGTGCAGCAGCGAGATGTCCTGCGGCACCAGCGCGATCGCGTGGCGCAGGCTGTCCTGCGTGAGGCCCTTCACGTCCTGGCCGTCGACCTTCACGACGCCGTCCTGCGTGTCGTAGAAGCGCTGCAGCAGCGCGAGCACGGTCGACTTGCCGGCGCCCGACTTGCCGATCAGGCCGACGCGCTGGCCCGGCTCGATATGAAGGTCGAAGTGGTCGAGGATCGCGCGGCGGTGCGGGTACGCGAACGTCACGCGCTCGAAGTCGACGCGGCCGCCCTTGGCCGACAGCGGCTGCGCGTCCGAGCGGTCGGGCATCCCGTGCGGTTCGAGCAGCGTCTTCACCGCCTCGGACAGGCGCGCGACGTGCTGCGTGACGTCGACGAGCGCGACCGCGAGATCGCGCGTGCCGTGCAGGATCGTGAAGCCGAGCGAGCTGACGAGCACGATGTCGCCCGACGTTGCGCGGCCCTGGTCCCACAGCCACAGCGCCCAGCCGAGCAGGCCGGCGGACAGCATCGCGGTGATCACCGCGTGCAGCAGCCGCAGCTTCTCGAGATAGAGCAGGCTCTGCTGGCGCGCGTCCATCTCGGCCTTCACCGTCGCGCTGAAGCGCTTCTGTTCGCGCAGCGTCATCCCGAACGCGCGCACGAGGCCCATGTTGCCGATCACGTCGACGAGCTCGCCGTCGACCGCCGCGGCCTTCGCCGCGAATGCGTGGTGGCGCGCCGAGCCGCGGCCGGCGAGCTTGAACAGGATGACGGACAGCACGGCCGAACAGCCGAGCAGGCCGGCCGCCATCAGCGGATTGACGACGATGATCATCAGGATCGCGCCCATCACCGCGATGCACGGCGGCAGCACGTTCCACGCCATCGTGTTCTCCGACGTGTAGACCGCGTTCGACGTGGCCGTGATGCGGCTGGCGAGCGTGCCCGGCTGCTTCTCCGAGTAATACGTCGGCGAATGGCCGATCAGATACTGGAACAGGTCGCGCCGCAGGTCGCCGGTGACCGCGACGAACGTGTGCGCGGCGACCCAGCCGCCGACGCGCCACAGCAGGTTGTCGGCCGCGATCAGCCCGACGAGCAGCGCGAACGCGCTCCACAGCGGGCCGGGGTGATGGCGTCCGGTCGCCAGCACGTCGATCAGGTGCTTGATCGCGTATTGCGAGCCGAGCGCGCAGCCGACGGCGGCCAGCACGCTGCAGAGCACGACCAGGTGCGCGACCGGGTGGAGGCGGATGTAGCGGAACAGGAACGCGATCGGCCGGTGCGCGTAGCTCGACAGCTTCGCGTTGTGGGCGTTGCGCTGGGCAGGGGTGAGAGATTCCAAAATATGCGTGCGGTGATTCGGTGATTGAGCGGGGCGGCTGGATCGCAGGCCGACGTTCGCTCGGACTGAATAATCCGGCATTGTAAACAAGGCCGCGCGTCGCGCTGCGCGAATCTTGCCTTGGCCAGAGGCTCGCGATCGATTTTGAGATAAAATCCGGCATCCCGTCGTGCCTCGTGTGCCGGAATCACGCTGCCGGCAGCTACGGGTTAACAAGGATCGCCAAAACGGCCTTCCACTCTAGAACGGACACCCGAGTCCGCGGGTTGCAAAGTGTTGCTCCTTTGTAACAAAGTAAAGTGTTTGAAATGTCGTGCGCCGTATCGGGATTAACCCTAGATAATCGGCTCCGGGTTCGATTCCAGGTTTTTTACGAACCCCTGTCAACGGGTCTTCGTTTCAAACGTTCTATGCCTGTCGCGTCGCCGACGCTCCTTGTGCAGCGCGGGTTCGACGCCCCCGGCAGGCTGATTCGTCCGAGGTTCGGACGACATGTATCCAGCCCGGACCACCGGCAGGTTGCCGACCCATACCTGGTTTTTTGCCGATTTTTTAGGAGTTACGCATGCGAATCGCCCAAATCGCTCCGTTGCATGAAGCGGTGCCCCCGAAACTGTACGGTGGTACCGAGCGAGTGGTGTCCTACCTCACCGAAGCACTCGTCGAGATGGGGCATGACGTCACGCTCTTCGCGAGCGGCGATTCGCAGACCTCCGCGAAGCTCGAAGCGTGCTGGCCGCAGGCGCTGCGCCTCGACCCGACGATCCGCGACGTGATGGCCCCGCACATGCTGCTGCTCGAGCAGGTGCGCCGCCGCGCGGAAGAGTTCGACGTCCTGCACTGCCACATCGACTACTACCCGTTCTCGCTGTTCTCGCGTCAGCCGGTCCCGCATCTGACGACGATGCACGGCCGTCTCGACCTGCCGGAACTGCAGCCGATCTTCAATGCGTTCAGCGACGTGCCGGTCGTGTCGATCTCCGACAACCAGCGCATCCCGCTGCCGCAGGCGAACTGGCTGTCGACCGTCTACCACGGCCTGCCGGAAAACCTGCTGACGCCGATCCCGAACGTGAAGCCGAGCTACCTCGCGTTCCTCGGCCGCATCTCGCCGGAAAAGCGCGTCGACACGGCGATCCGCATCGCCGAACAGGCCGGCCTGCCGATCAAGATCGCCGCGAAGCTCGACAAGGCCGACCGCGCGTACTACGAAGAGAAGATCAAGCCGCTGTTCGCGCTGCCGCACGTCGAGTACATCGGCGAAATCAGCGAGTCGGAGAAGACCGAATTCCTCGGCAACGCGCATGCGCTGCTGTTCCCGATCGACTGGCCGGAGCCCTTCGGCCTGGTGATGATCGAGGCGATGGCCTGCGGCACGCCGGTGATCGCGTTCAAGCGCGGCTCGGTGCCGGAAGTGATCGACAACGGCGTGTCGGGCTTCGTCGTCGAAGACGAACTGTCGGCCGTCGCCGCGCTCAAGCGCCTCGATACGCTGCCGCGCGAGAAGGTTCGCGCCGCATTCGAAGCCCGTTTCTCGTCGAAGGTGATGGCGCAGAACTACGTGAAGGGCTACGAGGA
The DNA here is from genome assembly GCF_016586125.1 of Burkholderia sp. E168m23. Classification (NCBI taxonomy): domain Bacteria; kingdom Pseudomonadati; phylum Pseudomonadota; class Betaproteobacteria; order Burkholderiales; family Burkholderiaceae; genus Burkholderia; species Burkholderia sp. E168m23. The sequence goes on along the minus strand of NZ_BCPP01000440.1, from coordinate 392 downwards.
ACTGCTGCGCCAGAAGCGCCGCACGGTGCTCCGCGAAGTCAACGCAAGCTGATTGCGGGCCGCCGCCGCATGGCGGCGCGCGGCCGTCACGACGCCCCGTCCGGGTTTTCCGGCGGGGCGTTGTCACATCTGCGGCGCGGATGTGTTGTATTCTCGCCGCGCCCGGCGCCGCGAACGGCCCTCGAAGCGGCCCGGCACGCCATCCGGCCATCTGTCCAGACGGTAATGTCCCTATAATGGCCGTGCCGTGAAATCCGGCCCAGTATGAATATCCAGAGGAGAGCAGTCTTGGCGAGAACGAAAACCACGCGCGCAGCGCCGGCCCCCGGCGCCGGTGTGATCTTCGCGTTGCGCGCGATCGGTCTCGTGCTGCTCGCGCGCTGGCTGTTCTC
>NZ_BCPP01000439.1:0-5714 GCF_016586125.1 Burkholderia sp. E168m23 | reverse complement strand
CCCCCGGGGCAGCGGTCACTTTTCTTTGTCTTGCCAAAGAAAAGTAACCAAAAGAAAGGCGCTCGGATATCGCATGACCTCCCGGTGCCATCGCCAACAAAGTGGTCCGCACAAAAGTGTCCGCGCCAGTCAGGAATCCGGAGTGGTTCGAGCAATGGTTCTGACACCACTGCCTACACAACAGAGCGGTATACCGCCCCCTAGCTCCGTCCTCGCTTCGCTCGGCCGACAGGTCCATCCCCACCCAACCGCTATCACCAGCCCCCTCACAAGGAACCAACTTTCGATAAGCAGGAAATTCACCACTCGCAAGAAAAATGGGGCGGCAAGCACATCGATGTCAGTCACGAAAATACCGACCATCGAATCGGATCACACACATGCTGGGAGCAGAAAAAAAAGCCTGGCATTCGACAGTTTGTGCAGAGAAGCACGAACGCGATCGCATACCCCCTGAAGTACCTTGCAGCCGAGCGCAGCGAGGATGGAGCTAGCGGACGGTATACCACTCCGCGGTGTAGCGAGTGGTGTCAGAACCATTGCTCGAACCACTCCGGATTCCTGACTGGCGCGGACACTTTTGTGCGGACCACTCGGGGCGCCATGGCACCGGTAAGTCATGCGATATCCGAGCGCCTTTCTTTTGGTTACTTTTCTTTGGCAAGACAAAGAAAAGTAACCGCTGCCCCGCGCAGGGGCGACGTTAATAGACCGACACGATCACAGGCACTTCACGCCAACCGCGAGCAAACCACCAAACAAACCAAACCCAAACCTCAATCTTTCCCGCGCTCGACGAGCGCCCCACCCCGAGGCTCACTGCCCCCGCCAGTCTGCTTCTCGAGCCACGCCCGTCGATCCTCCCGAGGCGTAACCCCAAACCTTTCGCGGTAAGCGTTGGAGAAGTGCGCAGCAGAAGAAAACCCACAAGCGAGAGAAACCTGAACGACGGACTTACTAGTCCGCTGCAACTGCGTGCGAGCCTTGAGCAACCGAAGATTGAGGTAATACTTGGAGGGCATCGCCCCGAGATACTGCCGAAAGAGCCGCTCCAACTGTCGGCGCGACACGCCGACCAACCCGGCGATCTCATCGGTAGTAAGCGGATCCTCGACATTGGCTTCCATCAAGAGCAACGCGTCATTCAACCGAGGATGCCGCTCCCCCGGAGCAGTAACAAAGGGAATCCTCTGCCGCTCCTCGCCGCTACGCAGCGTGCCGGCTCCCAGCGCATCGGCAATCCGCTCCGCGAGATCCGCCCCATGTTCCCGGCCAATCATGGCCAGCATGAAATCGACGGTCGCCTGCCCACCGGCACAGGTCGCCCGATCGCGATCGATCTCGAAGATCTGCTGCGTGACGATCGACCGCTCGAACTGCTCGGCGAACTGCTGATACGTCTCCCAGTTCACGCTCACGCGATACCCGGAAAGCTGCCCCGCCATCGCCAACCACCACACGCCGTGATGAATACCCGTCACGACCGGCGTGCGCTGCCCGACCCGCGCGAGACTCGCGAGAAACAACCGGTAATCGGCAAACTGCTGAAACCGCTCGGACACGACGATCAACCAGTCGCACGCGATCGCATCGTTGAACGCCGCATCGGCATGCCACTGCGCACCGCCCGCGAGCGGCACCGGCCGCCCATCCCACGAACACACCTGCCAGCGGTACAGGAGCCGCCCGTCGATCTCGTTCGCGAGATTCAGCGCATCGACGATCGGACCCACGCCCGACATCGACACGGGCGGCAATGCAACGATCGCCACCTGCGTCGTGCGGGTGGCGCCTGCGGGACGAGACACCGGTACCACGGTTGAAACCTGCCCTGTCGCGTTACTTGAGGCTGCCCGACAGGAACTGCTTGAGCCGCTCGCTCTGCGGGCGCACCAGCACTTCCTTCGGATCGCCCTCTTCCTCGGTCCGCCCCTGATGCAGGAACATCACGTGGTTCGACACGTTGCGCGCGAAGCCCATCTCGTGCGTGACGACGATCATCGTACGGCCTTCCTCGGCCAGCTTCTGCATCACCTTCAGCACTTCACCGACGAGTTCCGGGTCGAGCGCGGAGGTCGGCTCGTCGAACAGCATCACGTCCGGATGCATCGCCAGCGCCCGCGCGATCGCCACGCGCTGCTGCTGGCCGCCCGACAGATGCGACGGATACTGCTTCTCGACGCGCGGCGGCAAACCGACCTTCTCGAGATACTCGCGTGCACGCTCCTCGGCTTCCTTCTTCGAAATGCCGAGCACGTGCACGGGCGCTTCCATCACGTTCTCGAGCACGTTCATGTGCGCCCACAGGTTGAAGTGCTGGAACACCATCGCAAGCTTCGTGCGAATGCGCTGCAACTGCTTGTGATCGGCGACTTCGAGCGCGCCGGCGCGATCGGTCTTGGTGCGCACGGCCTCGCCGTCGACGACGATCTGCCCCGCATTCGGCCGCTCGAGAAAATTGATGCAGCGCAGGAACGTGCTCTTGCCCGAGCCGCTCGCGCCGATGATGCTGATGACGTCACCGGCCTTCGCGTTCAGCGACACGCCCTTGAGCACCTCGTTGTCGCCATAGCGCTTGTGGATGTCGACCGCGGCCAGCTTGACGGAAGCGGACGCGCTCGTTTGGGTGATCTCGGCCAACTGGCTCTCCTCGAAGTAATTCAATGACGGGCGGCCGCGAGATACGCGAGCCAGTGGCGCTCCGCGCGGCGAAACGCCGCGACGAGTGCGAACGATACCGCAAGATAGATCAGCGCGGCGATTCCGAACGACTGGAACGCCATGTAGGTCGCGGAATTGGCGTCGCGCGCGACCTTCAGGATGTCCGGCACGGTCGCGGTGAATGCAACGGTCGTCGCGTGCAGCATCAGGATCACTTCGTTGCTGTACAGCGGCAGCGCGCGACGCAGCGCCGACGGCAGGATCACGCGGCGGTACATCGTGAACGGCGACATCCCGTACGCGCGCGCCGCCTCGACCTCGCCGTGCGGAATCGCGCGGATCGCACCGGCGAAGATCTCGGTGGTGTACGCGCAGGTGTTCAGCGCGAACGCGAGGATCGCGCAGTTGAAACCGCTGCGGAAAAATGCGTCGAGCAGCGAGTGCGAGCGCACGAACTCGAGGCTGTACATGCCCGTGTACATCAGCAGCAACTGCACGTAGAGCGGCGTGCCGCGGAACACGTACGTGTAGAACCGCACGGGCATCGACACCCACTTGTTCCTCGACACGCGCGCGACCGCGAGCGGCACCGCGCACACGAAGCCGAGCGAAATCGATGCGACGAGCAGCCACAGCGTCACCGCGAGGCCGGACAGGCGCTGGCCGTCCCAGAAAAGGAACGCCTTGCCGAATTCCTGGAGGATCTCGATCATAGTTCTGCGTGCCGCACGCCCATGGAATAACGCTTCTCGAGCTGGATCAGCACGAGGTTGGAGACGGTCGTGATCGCGAGATAGATCAGCGCCGCGACGAGGATGAAGAAGAACATGTTGAACGTGCTCTTGCCGGCGTCCTGCGCGGCCTTCACGACGTCCGCGAGACCGATGATCGACACCAGCGCGGTCGCCTTCACGAGCACCTGCCAGTTGTTGCCGATGCCCGGCAGTGCGAAACGCATCATCTGCGGAAACATGATCCGCACGAACACGCGCGCACCGCTCATCCCGTAAGCCGAACCGGCTTCGAGCTGGCCGCGCGGCACCGACAGGAACGCGCCACGAAACGTCTCGGTGAAGTACGCGCCGTAGATGAAGCCGAGCGTCAGCACGCCGGCCACGAACGGATCGATGTCGATCTGGTTCCAGCCGACGAGGTCGGTGAACTGGTTCAGCCAGATCTGGATGCTGTAGAACAGCAGCAGCATCAGCACGAGATCGGGCACCGAGCGGATCAGCGTCGTATAACCGGTCGCGATCGCTCGCAGCACCCGGTTGTGCGACAGCTTCGCCACCGCGCCGATCAGCCCCAGCGCCACCGCAGTGGCGAGCGACAGCACCGACAGCTCGATGGTCTGCACGGTGCCGGCCCAGAGGACGGGACCAAAGCCGTAAAGGAACACGCGCGTCTCCAGAGTTGAATGAATGCCGACGCGACAGCCTGTCCCGCGCCGGGGTGACGCGGATAGTCGCAAGCGAAATTGATTGCCTCAAATCACCGTGCGCGCGATTGCTGCGTCGCAACAATTCGTCCCACCATTTCTGCGCACGGCCTACACCGCTGTTTCAAAAGGAAAAAACCCGCTTCCTGACAGTCGGATGACGCGCCGGGAAGCGGGTTTTTTGCAATTTTCCGGTCGCTTTTTCGATATAGCGCCGGGCTGGCCGTCCGGCCGAATGGGCAGGTCCAGGCCCACGCCACACAATCGCTCGCTCATGCCCGCGACGCGCTGCGCGACTGGCTGAAGAAACGCCGCGCGTGAACGTCAGCGCCCTTTCAGGATGTCGGAGCGCGAGGTCGTATAAACGAGCCCGTCCGGGCCGAAATGGACGTTGAAGAACGCGTCAGTGTTGACGCCGTCCTCGAGCCAGCGCCAGCTCCAGACCGTCTCGGGCTTCAGCGGATATTGCGCAATGTCGCCGGGCTTGCCGAGCAGCCGCCGCACCTCGTCCTCGTCCATCCCCGGGCGCACTTTCGCGAAATTCTCGGCGGTCAGCACCTGCGTCGCGCCCGTGTAGCGCCCGTTCGCATCGAGATCGACGAACCACGTCTGGTTGCCCATCGGGCCGCGCGGATACTCGAGACGCTTCGAGCCGTCGGTGAACGTGCGCTCGGTCTCGGGCTTGCCCATCGTGCCGCGCACGTCGGCCTCGGTCGATTCGCCGACCTTCAGCCCTTTCAGCAACAGCGGCGCGGGCTTGATCGCGTTGAAGAAGTCCCTGATACGTTGCACGTCGAGATGGCCTTGGTCGTCGCAACCGGTCAGCGCCAGCGCAGCGGCCAGCATCGTCACGGAAAGCAGCCGGAAACGAAAAATCATCGGAAGAGTTGCGCGTCGAGAAAACACGCGGCAAGGATACCCGCGCGACGCCAAAAGCGCGAGACGGGCCGTGCAGCCCGTCCCGTGTTCAATGCGTCGTTTCGGTTTCGGTCCGGGTTTCGGACGCCCGGTTCGCCGGCGGCGCCGTACGCGGCCCGGCCAGCGGCGCGCCCAGCCGGCCGCGCGTGCGCACCAGTTCGGCAAGCTGCCACGAGCCGAGCGCGAGGCAGCCGAACAGCACCTCGCGCCCACGCTTGACCACCGCGAGCGACAGCGCCGTCTCGCGGTCGACGCCGAACATCTGCGCGAGCAGCACGACGGTCGCCTCCTGCACGCCGAGCCCGCCCGGCACCATGAACGCCGCATGCCGCACCGCCTGCGTCATCGCCTCGATCGCGATCGCGCCGCCGATCGACACCGGATGGCCGAGCAGCGCGAGCGCCCAGTAGATCTCGAGCGCGCCGAGCACGTAGCCGGCCAGTTGCCAGAAAAAGGCGCTGAACAGCAGGCCCGTGCGCGACATCAGCGAATCGATGTCGGCGTCGAGCCGGCGGCCGTCGACGCCCTGCAGCAGCCGGTGCGAATCGCCGAGCAGGCGGCCCGCGAAACGCTCGATCGCATGGAAGATGCCGCCGCGCCGCATCAGCACCACGCCGAGCACCGGCAACGGCAGCGTCAGCAGCAGCGCGAGGGCGATCGTGCCGCCGCCCATGTTGTCGGTCGTCGCGAGCAGCAG
>NZ_BCPP01000438.1:0-5724 GCF_016586125.1 Burkholderia sp. E168m23 | reverse complement strand
AGACCGGCAACGTGCGCGCTCGATGACCTTACCGCCGCTGCGTCGAGTTTATTCCCGCGCGGCACGCATGAAGCGTAAAAAAATCGCCGGACGGCCAGGCGGGCCGCCCGTTACGGCGTGGTGCTCCAGTAGCCGGGGCGTGCATACGCTTCGCGCAGGTAGTCGATGAAGTAGCGCACGCGCGCCGGCACGTAGCGCTGCTGCGGATAGACCGCGAGGATGTCGTAGTCCGGCAGCGCATAGTCGTCGAGTACGGTCTCGAGCTCGCCCGTTTCGAGTTGCGCGGCGATTTCCCACGTCGAGCGCCAGCCGAGCCCGAGCCCCTCGGCCACCCAGCGGTGCAGCAGCTCGCCGTCGTTGCAGTCGAGATTGCCGGTCACGCGCATCGTCGCGATCTTGCCGTGGCGCTGGAAATACCAGCCGCGGTTCTGCCCGCCCTGCAGGTTGAACGCCAGGCAGTTGTGCTTCAGCAGGTCGTCGAGCGACTTCGGCCGGCCGTGCAGGCGGAAATAGTCGGGCGTGCCGCACACCACGCGCCGGTTCGACGCGAGCTTCACCGCGACGAAATTCGGATCGACCGCGCCGCCGATCCGGATCGACAGGTCGTAGCCTTCGCGCACGAGATCGACGACGCGGTCGGTCAGGTTGAACGACAGCTGCATCTCCGGCTTGTCGGCGAGGAAGCCCGGCGCGTGCGGCGCGACGTGCTTGCGCCCGAACGCGGCCGGCGCCGACACGATCAGGTGGCCGCTGACCGCGCGCCGACCGGCGGCCAGTTCGTTCTCGGCCTGATCCCATTCGGACAGCAGCCCGCGACAGCGCTCGAGGAACGCGGCGCCCTCCTCGCTGACGACCAGCCGCCGCGTCGAGCGGTACATCAGCTTCACGCCGAGGCGCTTCTCCAGCGCGTCGATGCGCCGCCCGAGCACCACTGGCGACACACCTTCCTCCAACGCCGCCGCCGCGAGGCTGCCGGCATCGGCCACCCGCACGAACGTCTCGATCTGCTTGAAACGATCCATCCCCTGTCTCCGTCCCGGCTCCGACACCGGCGGGAAGCCCCGTCCGGCCGTCATTCCATACTTTTAGTTTCGAAATAAGCGACTTCGGCTGATCTTATCAAACCTTTCCTGCATCCCTAAAGTGTCCTCAACAGACCGATTCGCAAGATTCAACTATCCAAGGAGACATTCATGGCCAAGATGAGAGCCGTCGACGCAGCCGTACTCGTGCTCGAGAAGGAAGGCATCCAGACCGCGTTCGGCGTGCCGGGCGCCGCGATCAATCCGTTCTACTCGGCCATGCGCAAGTCGGGCGGCATCAGCCACGTGCTGGCGCGCCACGTCGAAGGTGCATCGCACATGGCCGAAGGCTTCACGCGTGCCGCCCCCGGCAACATCGGCGTTTGCATCGGCACGTCGGGCCCCGCCGGCACCGACATGATCACCGGCCTCTATTCCGCGTCCGCCGACTCGATTCCGATCCTCGCGATCACCGGCCAGGCACCGCGCGCGCGTCTCTACAAGGAAGACTTCCAGGCCGTCGACATCGAATCGATCGCGAAGCCGGTCACGAAGTGGGCCGTCACCGTGCGCGAACCGGCGCTCGTGCCGCGCGTGTTCCAGCAGGCGTTCCACCTGATGCGCTCGGGCCGCCCGGGCCCCGTGCTGGTCGACCTGCCGATCGACGTGCAGCTCGCCGAAATCGAATTCGACATCGACACGTACGAACCGCTGCCGGTCTACAAGCCCGCGGCCACCCGCGCGCAGATCGAGAAGGCGCTCGCGATGCTCAACGACGCGGACAAGCCGCTGATCGTGTCGGGCGGCGGCGTGCTCAACGCGGCGGCCGAAGACCTGCTCGTGCAGTTCGCCGAAACGGTCGGCGTGCCGGTGATCCCGACGCTGATGTCGTGGGGCGCGATTGCCGACGACCACCCGCTGATGGCCGGCATGGTCGGCTTGCAGACGTCGCACCGCTACGGCAACGCGACGCTGCTCGCATCCGACTTCGTGCTCGGCATCGGCAACCGCTGGGCGAACCGCCACACGGGCAGCGTCGAGGTCTATACGAAGGGCCGCAAGTTCGTGCACGTCGATATCGAGCCGACGCAGATCGGCCGCGTGTTCGGCCCGGACCTCGGCATCGTGTCCGACGCGAAGGCGGCACTCGAACTGTTCGTCGCGGTCGCGCGGGAATGGAAGGCCGCCGGCAAGCTCAAGGACCGCAGCGCGTGGGTCGCCGACTGCCAGGCGCGCAAGCGCACGCTGCAGCGCAAGACGCACTTCGACAACGTGCCGGTCAAGCCGCAGCGCGTGTACGAAGAGATGAACAAGGTGTTCGGCCGCGATACCTGCTACGTCAGCACGATCGGCCTGTCGCAGATCGCCGCCGCGCAGTTCCTGCACGTGTTCAAGGCACGCAACTGGATCAACTGCGGCCAGGCCGGCCCGCTCGGCTGGACGATCCCCGCGGCGCTCGGCGTGCGTGCAGCCGACCCGAGCCGCCCGATCGTCGCGCTGTCCGGCGACTACGACTTCCAGTTCATGATCGAGGAGCTGGCGGCCGGCGCGCAATTCAAGCTGCCGTACGTGCACGTCGTCGTGAACAACTCGTACCTCGGGCTGATCCGCCAGGCGCAGCGCGCGTTCGACATGGACTACTGCGTGCAGCTCGCGTTCGACAACGTGAACGCGCCGGAACTGAACGGTTACGGCGTCGACCACGTGGCCGTCGCGGAAGGCCTCGGCTGCAAGGCGCTGCGCGTGTTCAAGCCGGAAGAGATCGAGCCGGCGCTGCGCCAGGCGCAAACGCTCGCGGAAGAATTCAGCGTGCCGGTGGTCGTCGAAGTGATCCTCGAGCGCGTGACGAACATCTCGATGGGCACCGAAATCGACGCGATCAACGAGTTCGAGGATCTCGCCGAAAAGGCCGAGCACGCCCCGACCGCGATCTCGATGCTCGACTGAACCGACTGAACCGACTGAACCGACTGAACCGACTGAACCGACTGAACCGACTGAACCGACTGAACCGACTGAACCGACTGAACCGCACGACTTTTTTGACTGACCGACCGAAGAGGCTTAGCTCATGCCGAAGTTTGCTGCAAACCTGACCATGCTGTTCAACGAAGTGCCGTTCCTCGACCGCTTCAAGGCGGCCGCGGACGCGGGCTTCGACGCCGTCGAGTTCCTGTTCCCGTACCCGTACGCGAAAGAGGAACTCGCCGAGCGGCTCGAGACGCATCGCCTGCGCCTCGTGCTGCACAACCTGCCCGCCGGCAACTGGGACCAGGGCGAGCGCGGCATCGCGTGCCTGCCCGATCGCGTCGGCGAATTCCAGGAAGGCGTCGGCCGTGCGATCGAGTACGCGAAGGCGCTGAAGGTGCCCCAGCTGAACTGCCTCGTCGGCATTCCGTCGGCGAGCACGGCGCGCGACAAGACGTTCGTGACGATCGTCGACAACCTGCGCTTCGCCGCCGACGCACTGAAGCGCGAAGGCATCCGCCTGCTCGTCGAGCCGTGCAACAGCTTCGACATCCCGGGCTTCGCGCTGAACCGCTCGTCGGAAGGGCTCGACGTGATCCGCGCGGTCGGCTCGGACAACCTGTTCCTGCAGTACGACATCTATCACATGCAACGCATGGAAGGCGAACTGGCCGCGACGATCGAACGCAATCTCGCGTCGATCGGCCACGTCCAGCTCGCGGACAACCCGGGCCGCAACGAGCCGGGCACCGGCGAGATCAACTATGCGTTCCTGTTCGCGCTGCTCGACCGGCTCGGCTATGCCGGCTACGTCGGCTGCGAATACAAGCCCCGTACCACCACGACGGAAGGCCTCGGCTGGCTGCAAAGCGTGGCCGGCTGCGCACCGGCCTCGGCGCGTCGCGCCGCCTGAATCGCACCCTTCCCGTTTTCAGCCCCATAGGAGACTTTCACATGGCAACCATCGGTTTCATCGGCCTCGGCATCATGGGCGCGCACATGGCGCGCAACCTGCTCAAGGGCGATCATCAACTCGTCGTGAACGGCGCGTTCCCGATTCCGGACGACCTGCGCGGGAACGCGAAGGTCGTCGCGAACTCGACCGAAGTCGCGCAGCACGCGGACATCATCATCTCGATGGTGCCGGACACGCCGGACGTGCGTAACGTGCTGTTCGCCGACGACGGCGTCGCGAAAGGCCTGACGGCCGGCAAGCTCGTGATCGACATGAGCTCGATCTCGCCGCTCGACACGCAGGCGTTCGCGAAGCAGATCAACGCGCTCGGCTGCGACTACCTCGACGCGCCGGTGTCCGGCGGCGAAGTCGGCGCCCGCGAAGCGACGCTGACGATCATGGTCGGCGGCCCGGAGAAGGCGTTCGAACGCGCGAAGCCGCTGTTCGAGAAGATGGGCAAGAACATCACGCTCGTCGGCGACAACGGCGCGGGCCAGACCTGCAAGGTCGCGAACCAGATCATCGTCGCGCTGAACATCGAGGCGGTCGGCGAAGCGCTGCTGTTCGCCGCCCGCTCGGGCGCCGATCCGGAGCGCGTGCGCCAGGCGCTGATGGGCGGCTTCGCAGCGTCGCGCATCCTCGAAGTACACGGTGCGCGGATGACCAAGCGCACGTTCGATCCGGGCTTCCGCATCGAGCTGCACCAGAAGGACCTGAACCTCGCGCTCGACGGCGCACGCAAGCTCGGCCTCGCGCTGCCGCACACCGCGAGCGCGCAGCAGCTGTTCAGCGTGTGCGCATCGCACGGCGGCAAGGCATGGGATCACTCGGCACTCGTGCGCGCGCTCGAGATCATGTCGAACTTCGAGATCGGCCAGACGCCGGCCGCGTAACGCGGATGCCGCAACGCGCGTTTGTGCTGCGATCGCGGACGCGCGCGACGCATACACGCGATTCGGCCGCGGCCGGTCGCATCGATGCGCGATGCACGCGCGCATCACGGTGGGGCGCCCCGCCCCGCATCGCCAACGGCATGCGGGACGGGGCGAAAAACGCCGCTCTGGGCTGAGAGCGGCGTGGTGGGGTCCGCAGCGGCACCCGGCGGCGCCGGGGAAGCCTTGGTCGGTCAGACGTCGTCGTCGGGTGTCCGCCTGTCGGATTTCGCGTATTACATTTCTTTACGTTCGAGCGTGCGATTTTTCATGCAATCGTCGCGTTGAACGCCTACACTTTCGCCACGCCTTTCGAGAAAACCGCCGCGCTTGCGCGCCCCTTCCGGGGTCCGCACCCAGCGCGGTGTTTTTTTCGCCACTTCACGGCGCGTTTTCTTTTCAACCACCTAAGGAGTGCAACGATGGGTCTTCTTTCGTTTATTAAAGAGGCGGGTGAAAAACTGCTGGGTCACGCCGATGCGCAAGCAGCGGAAGATCCGAATGCCGCGAACCAGACTGCGGCCGACGCAATCAAGAATTACATCAGCTCGCAAGGTCTCGATACGTCGAACCTGACCGTCGCGTTCGACGGCGCATCGCGCACCGTCACGCTGTCGGGCAGCGTCGCCGATCTCGACACGAAGGCGAAGGTCAAGGTCGCGGCCGGCAACGTGCAGGGTGTCGCGGGCGTCAACGATGACGATCTGCAGCCGGACGATCCGGAAGTGCAGTACCACGACGTGAAGCCGGGCGACACGCTGTCGGCGATCGCCAAGGAAGTGTACGGCGATGCGAACAAGTATCCGGTGATCTTCGAAGCGAACAAGCCGATGCTGTCGAGCCCGGA
>NZ_BCPP01000437.1:0-5728 GCF_016586125.1 Burkholderia sp. E168m23 | reverse complement strand
CGCCGTTGCCGTGCAACGCGCGGGCCGTCGTGTGCCACGACGCCCGCGCGAAAATCCCGTATCTCCATGTCTGCCCGGGCGCCGCTGTATAAGCGGCGCCCTTTGTTGCATGACGCGTTACTGCCGACCGTAGGTATCGTCGAAGCGGACGATGTCGTCCTCGCCGAGATACGCGCCCGACTGCACTTCGATCAGCTCGAGCGGCATCTTGCCCGGGTTCTCCAGGCGGTGCGAGACGCCGAGCGGAATGTACGTCGATTCGTTTTCGGAGAGCAGGAACGTTTCGTCGCCGCGCGTGATGCGCGCGGTGCCGCGCACGACGATCCAGTGTTCGGCGCGGTGATGGTGCATCTGCAGCGACAGCTGCGCGCCCGGCTTTACGACGATGCGCTTCACCTGGAAGCGCTCGCCGGTGTCGACCGAGTCGTAGTGGCCCCACGGACGATGCACCTTGCGGTGATCGGTCGCTTCGGTGCCTTGTCGCGCCTTGATGTGCCCGACGATCTTCTTCACGTCCTGCACGCGCGATTTATCCGCGACGAGCACGGCGTCGGGCGTTTCGACGACGACCAGGTTCTGCGTGCCGACGCAGGCGACGAGCCGGCTTTCCGAATGCGCGAACGTCGAATCGGCGCCTTCGAACAGCACGTGGCCGCGGCCGACGTTGCCGCTCTCGTCCTTCGGCGAGATCTGCCAGATCGCGTCCCACGAACCGACGTCGGACCAGCCCGCATCGAGCGGCACGACGACGCTTTCGCACAGTTGCGGCTGGCTCGCGAGCGGCTCCATCACTGCGTAGTCGATCGAGTTCGACGGCGACGCGGCGAATGCGTCGCGATCGACGCGGAAGAAATCGCCGTCTTCCTTGCCCTGTGCGACGGCCTGTGCGCAGGCCGCGTAGATTGCCGGTTCGAGCTGCCGGATCGCGTTCAGCCACACCGACGCGCGCACGATGAAGATGCCGCTGTTCCACCAGTATTCGCCCGACGCGACGTACTGCTGCGCGAGCTCGAGGTGCGGCTTCTCGACGAAACGGTCAAGGCGGCGCACGTCGAGAGTGCCCGTTCCGGCGTCGCCGAGCGGTGCGCCGACGCGAATGTAGCCGTAGCCGGTTTCCGCGTGCTTGGGCACGATGCCCATCGTCGCGATCTTGCCTTGCGCCGCGCAGTGCACGCCGGCCGCGACGGCCGCGTGAAAGCGCGGCAGGTCGGCGACCGCATGGTCGGCCGGCATCACGGTCATCACCGCGTCGTTGCCGTTCGCGACGAGCCGCAGCGCGGCGAGCGTCAGCGCCGGCGCGGTGTCGCGGCCGAGCGGCTCGAGCATGATGGTCGCGTTCCTGGCCGTCAGGCGCAGCTGTTCGGCGGTCGTGAAGCGATGATCCTCGCCGCACACGATCAGCACGTCGTCGTTCAGCGGGTAGTCGGCCGTCAGGCCGTCGAGGCGCAGCGCGGTGGATTGCAGCAGCGAGTGATCGCCGAGCAGTCCGATCAGCTGTTTCGGAAAACGCTCGCGCGACATCGGCCACAGGCGCGTGCCGGAACCGCCGGCGAGAATCACGGGCTGCACGGCGAGACGTGTGCCGACGGCGGGCATACCGGCTGCGGGTGTGCCAGCTGCGGGTGCGGCGGAAGAAGAATGGCGCGTTTCGGCGACCACTGCCGGAGCATTCATGATGACACTCTCCACGGTTGAAGTCAGTGCCTGTCGTTGTAGCATGAAGTAAATCGACAATAAAACCGGACCCAATGGCGGATATCCGCCACGCATTCATCCGGGAGAATTTTCCGCGGTAGCATCGGCCGGAAATAAAAAAGTAAAAAATAATTCCGGGCGCCGGCCGGACGCGACCGCCCGCAAAGGGTGAGCGGAAGGCGTAACGACTCAGAAAAAATCTCCATTTCCCGCCCATTCGGGAAAACCTGCCGATTTAATTAAAAAAGATCGCGGCAAGAATTTCCGATTATTTTTCGAAATACTTGTGCGCTTGAGGATGAATTTTCTTGTCGCTTCAATAGCGTCATGCAACGTTTGATTCGAATGTGCGGCACGGGCTGCACAAGGCGCTGTTCGGCAAACGCCTGTTCAAAGAAGAGGAAACAGACATGTTGAGCGTGCTGGCGAGAGTCATCGATATCGCGATGGTCGTGACGGGCGCGCTGATCGCGGCCGCGCTGCACGGCGGCAGCATCGGGCTCAGCGACCTGCAGCGCACGACGGTGCTGTTCGACTGCCTGCTGGTCGTCGTGTTCTTTCCGGCCTTCGGCATCTACCAGTCGTGGCGCGGCAAGCGCCTCGTCGGACTGATGGGGCGGGTCGTGTTCGCGTGGCTCGCGGTCGAGCTCGCGGGCATCCTGATGAGTTTCAGCTTTCACCAGTCGGGCGACCTGTCGCGGCTGTGGCTCGGTTACTGGGCGCTCGCGACGACGGTGCTGCTCGCCGGCTCGAAGGCTTGCGTGCACGTCGTGCTGCGGCAATTGCGCCGCGGCGGCTACAACCTGAAGGCGGTGGCGATCGTCGGCGGCACGCCGGCGGCGCGGCGGCTGATCGCGCAGATGCGGGCGCGGCCGGAAGCCGGCTTCAACCCGGTGTGCGTGTACGACGAAAGCGAGGCGCCGGGCGAAGTCGCGCTCGACGACGTGCGGATCGAGCGGCAGTTCGAATCGCTGGTGTGGCTGGTGCGCAGCCGCGCGATCAGCGAGCTGTGGCTCACGCTGCCGATCACGGAGGAGCGCCGGATTCATCAGATCGTGACGGTGTTTCGCCACGACTTCGTGAACATCCGCTTCATTCCGGACGTGCGCACGCTGTCGTTCTTCAACCAGGAAGTGGTCGAGGTGCTCGGCGTGCCGGCGATCAACCTCGCGGCGTCGCCGATCACCGACGTGCGGATCTTGCCGAAGTTCGTGTTCGACCGGCTGTTCGCGCTGGCGGCGCTCACGGCGCTCGCGCCGGTGATGGTGCTGATCGCGGCGCTGATCAAGCTGACCTCGCGCGGGCCGGTGTTCTTTCGGCAGAAGCGCAAGGGTATCGACGGGCACGAGTTCGAGATCTACAAGTTTCGCTCGATGAAGGTGCACCAGGAAGTGGCCGGGCAGGTCACGCAGGCGACCAAGAACGACTCGCGCGTGACGCCGGTCGGCCGGTTCCTGCGCCGCACGAGCCTCGACGAGCTGCCGCAGTTCATCAACGTGCTGAAGGGCGAGATGTCGGTGGTGGGGCCGCGTCCGCATGCGCTCGCGCACGACGACATCTACAAGGATCTGGTCAAGGGCTACATGTTCCGCTATCGGATCAAGCCGGGCATCACCGGGTGGGCGCAGATCAACGGCTATCGCGGCGAGACCGACCAGATCGAGAAGATGATGGGCCGCGTGAAGCTCGACCTTTACTACATGCAGAACTGGTCGTTCTGGCTCGATATCAAGATCGTCGTGCTGACGCTGTGGAAAGGCTTCACCGGCAGCAACGCGTACTGACACCGACGCGCCGCGTCACGCAGGCAATTCCGGTTTTACGAATTTCGAATCATTGGTCAAGGGGTCCGACACATCATGAATCTGACTATCATCGGCAGCGGTTACGTAGGGCTCGTCACCGGCGCCTGTCTCGCCGACATCGGGCACGACGTGTTCTGTCTCGACGTCGACCAGGCAAAGATCGACATCCTGAACAACGGCGGCGTGCCGATCCACGAGCCGGGCCTGAAGGAAGTCATCGCGCGCAACCGCTCGGCCGGCCGCCTGCGCTTCTCGACCGACATCGAGGCCGCGGTCGCGCACGGCGACGTGCAGTTCATCGCGGTCGGCACGCCGCCCGACGAGGACGGCTCGGCCGATCTGCAATACGTGCTCGCGGCGGCGCGCAACATCGGCCGCTACATGACCGGCTTCAAGGTGATCGTCGACAAGTCGACGGTGCCGGTCGGCACGGCCGAGCGCGTGCGCGCGGCGGTCGCCGAGGAGCTCGCGAAGCGCGGCGGCGACCAGATGTTCTCGGTCGTGTCGAATCCGGAATTCCTGAAGGAAGGCGCGGCCGTCGACGATTTCACGCGGCCGGACCGCATCGTGATCGGCTGCGACGACGACGTGCCGGGCGAGCGCGCCCGCGAGCTGATGAAGAAGCTCTACGCGCCGTTCAACCGCAATCACGAGCGCACGCTGTACATGGACGTGCGCTCGGCCGAGTTCACGAAATACGCGGCGAACGCGATGCTCGCGACGCGTATCTCGTTCATGAACGAGCTGGCGAACCTCGCCGACCGCTTCGGCGCCGACATCGAGGCCGTGCGCCGCGGGATCGGCTCCGATCCGCGCATCGGCTATCACTTCCTGTACGCCGGCTGCGGCTACGGCGGCTCGTGCTTCCCGAAGGACGTCGAGGCGTTGATCCGCACGGCCGACGAGCACGGCCAGTCGCTGCAGATCCTGAAGGCCGTGTCGTCGGTCAACGCGACGCAAAAGCGCGTGCTCGCCGAGAAGATCGTCGCGCGCTTCGGCGAGGACCTGAGCGGCCGCACGTTCGCGCTGTGGGGCTTGGCCTTCAAGCCGAACACCGACGACATGCGTGAAGCGCCGAGCCGCGAGCTGATCGCCGAGCTGCTGTCGCGCGGCGCGCGCGTCGCCGCGTACGACCCGGTCGCGCAGCAGGAAGCGCGCCGCGTGATCGCGCTCGATCTCGCCGATCACCCGAGCTGGCTCGAACGCCTCTCGTTCGTCGACGACGAGGCGCAGGCCGCGCGCGACGCCGATGCGCTCGTGATCGTCACCGAATGGAAGGCGTTCAAGAGCCCGGACTTCGTCGCGCTCGGCCGCCTGTGGAAGACGCCGGTGATCTTCGACGGCCGCAACCTGTACGAGCCGGAGACGATGAGCGAGCAGGGCATCGAGTACCACCCGATCGGCCGGCCGGGCTCGCGCCAGGCGGTCGCCGCTCGCGTGCCGGGCGCCGCGCGCGCCAGCGCGTAACCCGTTTTCCGTCACTCGTTACGAGACGCCATGTTCCGGAACATCCTGATCGTCTGCCACGCGAACGTCTGCCGCAGCCCGGCGGCGGAAATGCTGTTCAAGTCGCACGCCGCGTCGCGCGGCGGCCCGCGCCCGACGTTTCATTCGGCCGGCGTGCACGCGAACGACGGCGACGGCATCGATCCGGTGATGCGGCGACTGCTGGCCGAGCGGGGCGTCGATGCGACGACCCATCGCTCGCGGCGGCTGTCGCGCCGGATCGTGCGCGACGCCGACCTGATTCTCGTCAGCGAGCGCGAACAGATCAAGGCCGTCGAAGCGGTCGATCCGTTCGCGCGCGGCAAGGTTCACCTGCTCGGCAAGTGGGAAGGGGCCGAGATCGCGGACCCGCACGGCGGCCCCGAGGCCGACTACCGCGAGAGCTACTCACTGATCGAACGTCTGGTTCAAGGATGGCTACAGAAACTATGCTGAAACGCCCGATGCGCCCGGTGGCGCTTGCCGTCGCGCTGACGACTTTCCTGTCAGCCTGTGCAACCGCGCCCGGCAACTACCTCGACTCGTCGAACCTGAAGGACGAAGGCCGGCAGGAAGCGGCCGAAACCTATCCGGTTCATTACATCGACGCCAAAGTGGTGATGGACCAGCTGCAGAAAGCGCAGGTCAATCATCCGCTGCCGCCCGGGCGCTATACCGATCCGTCGCAGTACACGTATCGCGTCGGCCCGCAGGACATCCTCGGCGTCACCGTGTGGGACCAC
>NZ_BCPP01000436.1:0-5727 GCF_016586125.1 Burkholderia sp. E168m23 | reverse complement strand
TTGCACCTGCAGCAGATGGCAGTCGCGCAGCATCGCATAGAGCCGCTGTTCGGCGGACAGCGATGCGTGCCGGAATGACTCGCGCAACTGCGCGATATTACGCCGGCCGACGCCGGTGATATCGAGCGCGCCGATCACTTCGCCGTCGAAGCCCACGAGCGGCACCGCAAGACAGAACACCCGCGACAACTCGTCGAGATAGTGCTGCGCGCCCGCGACGACGGTTTCGGCGCCGTCGTGAATTACGCAGCTCGGCGCGGTCGTGCCGATGTTCGGTTCGACGATCCGGCGCCCGGCGACGATCGGCGTCAGCAGCGCGTCGTCGCATTGCGGGCTGCGGCGCGCATGGACGATCGTGCCGTGCGGATTGACGCACATGATCGTCCATTCGCTGCCGCCGAATGCGGCCCACAGCGGCTCGATCTCCTGCGCGACGCAGCGGGTGAGCCGCCGGTCCGCGCGCGATTCGTCCGGTTCGCGCTGCATTTCATAGCGGGCGGTTTGCCAGGGCCGCAGCCCGGCGTCGCGCGAACGCAGCCACGAACGCGCGACGCTGGCCGGCAACGCCGTTTCCGGCAGCGGCTCGCCCGCGGCGAAGCGGGCGCGGAGCCGGTCGAGGTCGACCGGCCGTGAAAGGGATTCAGGGGCCGTGTTCACGCTGCGCTCCATTTGAAGTCGAGGTCCGGGCCAGGCGTGTCGGCCTGGCGTGTCGCGCGAATGCGTAATATAGCCCGGCGCCTGAAGGCGGGTATTTTCCCGGGAAGGGGCGCCGCCGTGTGCGGGCGATGTGCGTCGGCGTGCGGCCGGCGGCGCCTGTTGCGTTCAATGCGGCAAACGCAGGATCGGTTTGAGCGTGCTGCCGTTGCTGCTGTCCTCTGTCGCCTGGTTGATCTGGTCGAGCGGATAGAACTTCACCAGCCGGTCGAACGGAAACCGCCCTTGCAGATACAGCTGCACGAGCTGCGGAATGAACGTCTGCGGCACGCTGTCGCCTTCGACGATGCCGCGGATCGTGTGGCCGCCGAGCAGCAGGCTGTTCACGTCGAATTCGGCCTTGGTGCCGAGCTTCGGCGCGCCGACCACGCCCATCGTGCCGCGCGAGCCGAGCGCGTCGATCCCTTGCGACAGCACGGCCGGCAGCCCGGTCGATTCGAGTGCGAAGTCGACGCCCCCGCTGGTGATCTCCCGGATCGCGTCGACCACGTCGACCTCCCGGCTGTTGAGCGCGTGCGTCGCGCCGAGCTCCAGCGCCAGCGCGAGCCGCGACGGCACGATGTCGACCGCGATGATCGTCGTTGCGCCGGCGATGCGCGCGGCCATCACCGCGCTCATCCCGACCGCGCCCGCGCCGAAGCTCGCGAAACTGCTGCCGGTGCGTACCGCGAGCGAATTGATGACGGCGCCCGCACCGGTCTGGATTCCGCAGCCGAGCGGGCCGAGCAGTTCGAGCGGCGCTTCCTTCGGCACCTTGATCGCGTTGTTCTCGCGGGCGAGCGCATAGCTCGCGAACGACGACTGCGCGAAGAAATGATCGTGCAGCGGCTGGCCGGATGTGTCACGAAGCGCGGTCTGCCCGTCCGCGTCGGCGCCGCCGAAGTTCAGCGCGAAGAACTGCCGGCAATACGCGCCGTGACCGCCGACGCACGACGTGCAGTGGCCGCACGCGCCGTAGGTCAGCACGACGTGGTCGCCCGCGGCAAGTGTCTTCACGTTCGGGCCGACCGCCTCGACCACGCCGGCGCCTTCGTGACCGAGCACGGCCGGCAGCGGCACCGGATAGTACTGGTCGCGCACGATCAGGTCGGTATGGCACAAGCCGGTCGCGACGACGCGCACCAGCACCTCGTCGCCGCGCGGCGCGCGGATGCGGGCCGCTTCGATCGAGAAGGGCGCGCCGGCGGCGCGCGCGACGGCCGCGGTGACGGCGCGTGTGTCGTGTTCGGTGTACATGGTCGGTCTCCTCGTCAAATCGGATACGGCGGCGCTTCGCCCTTGATCGTCAGCCACTGCCACTGCGTGAATTCCTCCCAGTTTGCCGCACCGCCGATGCTCGAGCCATTGCCCGATGCGCCGACGCCGCCGAACGGGTTGATCACTTCGTCGTTGACCGTCTGGTCGTTGATGTGCAGCAGCCCCGTGTTCAGGCGCTCGCCGATCCGCAGTGCGCGGCCGACGTCGGCGGACAGGATCGCCATCGACAGCCCGTATTCGGTCCGGTTCGCGAGCGCGATCGCGTCTTCGTCGGTATCGAACGGCACGACGATCGCGACCGGCCCGAAAATCTCCTCGTCGAACGCCGGATTGCCCGGCGCGACGCCACTCAGCACGGTCGGCTCGAAGAACAGGCCGCGATGGCCGCCGCCCGTCTCGACGCGTGCGCCCGCGCGGCGGGCCGCATCGACCACGCTCGCCGCATGGTCGCGTTGCGCGGCGTTGATCAGCGGGCCGAGGCCGACGTCACCGGTGGCCGGGTCGCCGAAGCGCAGGCTGCGCGCCTTCTCGACGAGCTTCGCGACGAAGCGGTCGTGAATCGCGCGCTGTACGAGCACGCGGCCGGTCGCCATGCAGATCTGGCCTTGATGCAGATACGCACCCCATGCAGTGTTGGCGACCGCGCGGTCGAGGTCGGCATCGTCGAGCACGATCAGCGAGTTCTTGCCGCCGAGTTCGAGCGATACCTTCTTCAGGTGGCGGCCGGCGGCTTCGCCGACCTTGCGCCCGGCCGCGGTGGAGCCGGTGAACTGGATCATCGCGACGTGCGGATCGGCGACCAGCGCCGCGCCGGCCGCGCCGTCGCCGGGCAGCACGTGCAACACGCCTTCGGGCAGGCCGGCGAGCTCGAACACGCGGGCGATCGCGACGCCGCCGCACACGGCGGTGCGCGGATCGGGCTTCAGCACGACCGCGTTGCCGAGCGCGAGCGCGGGTGCCACCGCGCGTATCGCGAGGTACAGCGGGAAATTGAACGGCGAGATCACGCCGACCACGCCGCGCGGGCGGCGGCGCGCGAGCGACAGCCGGCCGGCCGCCGACGGCAGCACTTCGCCGGCCGCGCGTGATGGCAGCCCGGCCGCTTCGTGCAGCGCCTTGATCGTGACGGACGTTTCGAATGCCGCCTTCGCGCGCGTCGAGCCGCTTTCGCGCACGAGCCAGTCGACGATCGCGTCGGCGTGCGTTTCGGCGACGGCTGCGGCGCGGCGCAGGACGGCTGCGCGGTCGTCGTAGGGCAGGGCGAACCAGGCGGGCTGGGCGCGGTGCGCGGTAGCTGATGCTTCGGCGATGGCCGAGCTGTCGGCAAGACCGATGCGGCCGAGCGTGTTGCCGGTCGCCGGCTCGATCACGTCGGCCGCCTGTGGGCTCGCGTGCCAGCGGCCGGTGAAGATCTTGCCGCGCCAGATGTCGGTGTCGAACAGTGCGGGGGTATTGCTATCCATGTGCGCTCCTGGGGATTTCGGATCGGCCGGATCGTTGCGTGAGCGTCGATCGGCATGCGCGCGAGGGTAGGGGACGGCGGTGAAACGGGGGTATCCGGGTTTTTTCCCATCCGTCGCGCCCGCATGGATTGGCGGGTGAATACGATTCGGTGTGCGGAAATTGAACAGTTGCCGTGTGGACTTTTGCCGCACGCCGCGTGATGACGTGGCAGATATTGCCGGTGCGGCATCGGCCGTTCACCGTCACCGTCTGGAGCCGCCGCGTCCAACCGCCGGCAGCAAGCTTATCGCGAGCGGTCGGGTACGCCAGGATTTACCGGCCGAGTGGTTCGAGTTCAACGGGGGCGACAGAAGTCGGAAGTGAAGAGGCGTCAGTTGCATCGAGCACGGGATGCCTTCAGATCGCGGGGCGCAGGCAGACCGAACTTGGTAAATAGCCTTGCCAGGTAGGACGGCGATTCGATCCCTACGCTCAGGGCTGCCGACAGCACGGTCGTGCCGGGAACATTCAAGAGCGAACGCGCGCGCATGACCCGTTGCCGGAGCTGATAATCGGTGAGGCTTTCGCCGGTCTCCTCGCGGAAGATCCGGGTGAGATGACGTCGCGATATGGCGAATTCCGAAGCGATTGTCTCGATATCGATCCGCTCAGCCAGCATGACGTCAAGGTACGCCTTGATTTCACTGACCAGTTGCCCGCGCGAAACCTTCGGATTGGCATCGCTCGGTGCGGCGCCGAGCACCGCCGCCACGCACGCCGACGCAATCAGCCGATCGACCAGATCGTTCTGATACCGCGCCATATCGTGTGCTTCCTCCGTTTCGTCGCCCGCGTCGAACTGTGTTTGCAAACGCAGTGCCCCAAGCAGAGCAGGCGGCGGCACGCAGTAGCGCGGTGCATCGCCCCCGGCGATCCGGACATTGGATTTGCGCGCACAAAACGAAACGAAGTCGCGCTCCGCATAGACGGCCGTATGGCAGTGCTCTCCGGGATTGCTCGCCGTGTCGTGAAAAATCCCGGCAGGAACCATCGCAAGCACGCCGGCGCCGATGCGTTGCGAATGCTTTGAACACTCCGAAGTCAGCGTCAGCGTGCCTTGACTCGGCAGCAGGAACATGAACTCTTCGTGCTCGTGCCACGACGTCACGTAATCGGCCATCGTGATGCGACGGGTCGCAGCCACGCGGTCGGCGGGAATGTGCGATTTGGACGTCTGATAAAACATGGCGGGAACCTGCGACTTGGGACTTTATAAGGAATGGGCAACGCGCTGACGCCAATCGCCATGGCCCGATAGTGAGCATGTTCCGGCCCAAATGGAAGCGAATAAAAAACGCAGGCCGTGCATGCTGCGAGGGACGGCGGACTAGCCTTCCCGCCGGCTTCACAAAAGGCGGCACACCGATAGGCGGAGTTAATTAGGGAGCAAGCGCATGAGCATCGTACAACGTGTGCGGCTTGTACGGGTATTTTCCACCACCGACGAGGGCGGCAATCCGGCCCCGGTTGTGCTCGACGCGAACGGCTGGTCCGACGCGCAAATGAAAGAGGTGGCCCGCGCGTATGGTCTGGAAAGCGGGTTTGTGATGCGCGCCGTCGATCCGCACCATGATTTCCGCTTCCGCTTTTTTGTGCCCAACCACGAGATGGAGATGTGCGGACACGCGACGCTGGGCGCATTGTGGCTGCTGCGTCGCACAGGCGCATGGCGCACGAACACGGCGCTGATTGAAACGCTGAGCGGCAGCGTCGACGCGCGGTACGACGCGTCCGACGCGCGGATCGAAGTCAGTCAGCCGGCGGGACGCGTCGAGCCGGTTGTCGACGCGGCGCTCATTGCCAGGACACTCGATGCATTGAACCTCGATGCGGGCGATCTGTTGCCGCTCGGCATCGTCAACGCAACGACGAGCCGCACCAAAACGCTGGTGCCGGTCCGCACGACCTCACGGCTGAATGCGATCACGCCGAAACTCGACGTGATCGAAGCCCTATGCGACGCGCTGTCGTCGACCGGTCTGTATCCGTTTTCGCTGGATGCCGATGCACCGCACGTGTTCGACGCACGGCAATTCCCGCGCGCGTCCGGCTATCCGGAAGACGCGGCGACCGGCATCGCAGCGGCAGCGCTCCTGTACGGCGCGCATCGCTATGGGCTCGTCACCGGAGCGGGACGCGGCATCGTCGTGCGTCAGGGTGTGGCGATGGGACGTCCGTCCGCGATCACGGTGAACTTTCGCGATCCGGCCGATGAAAGCAGCGGTTGCTGGCTCAGTGGCCCGGTTAGTCTGA
>NZ_BCPP01000435.1:0-5735 GCF_016586125.1 Burkholderia sp. E168m23 | reverse complement strand
GGAGTGGACGCGTACGCGCCCGGGCCACGCGGACTGCCTTCACTTCGCCGACGCAGGCTTTCACGCTGCCGACGACGGGCTTGCACGTGTCATCGGCGGTAGCAACTTCTTACCACGTGAAATTTCGGGGGCTCGTACGATCGACTTGCCGTTTCCAAGGGAGAACAACATGAAATCCATCGTGTTATCCGCCGTCATGGTGGGCGCACTGTCGAGCGTGATGCTCACCGGCTGCGTCGCCTACCCTGGCCCGGCCGAAGTCACGATCGGCTGGCATGGCGATCGTTACTGGGACGGAAATCGCTACTGGGAGCGCCGCGACTGGGAAGCCCGGCATGCCGGCCCGCGTGACGACCGCCGCGACGATCGACGGGACGACTACCGGGACGACCGCCGCGACGAACCCCGGCCGCAGTGGTGATGCCGCTGCGCACCCTTGATCCATCATTGAACGACAGGACCTCGACATGAAGACGCTACTGAAAACCCTCACCGCCGCCGCCGTGGCCGCTGCCGTGCTCGTGCCGGCCATCGCCGAAGCGCATCCGCACCGCGTGTGTCACTTCGAGCATCACCATCACCGGGTGTGCCACTGGGTGCGTTGAGCATCGCGCGGCAGATGCGGGAAAGCGCCGGCACGCCGGCGCTTTTTCGTTTTGGCGGCTCGAATTGCGCGGGTGCCGCCGTATCGGGATTCACGCGCACGGCGTCGCGAGCGTCAGGCCGGTGCTGGTCGAAGCCAATCCTGCTTTCGCGAACGCGCCGCGCCATCCGTTCCCCGGATGGCGCGCCACGCGGATGGATGTGGCCCGGGCATCGCCCTCGATATCAATAGATGAACAACCGGATCGTCGCCGTCGCGTCGAACCGGCCGATCTTCGGCGGCCCGAACGACTTCAGCACCGCGTCCATCAATACGCTCTGGTTCATGACGTTGGACGGGAATTGCGCGAGGTTGAACTGTTCGTTGAACGGAATCGCCTTGCCCTGGCTGTCCTCGATGCCGATACCGAAATTGCTGTCCTTCGCGGGAACCAGCAAGCCGTTCTGAACCGGATAGCTCGTTTCGAAGTACCCGTCCACCCGCACCGCGACGTTGCACTTCTTGGTCAGCGACAGCGAAAAGCGCTTGCGCGGCACCGCCGGCAGGAAGCCGTTGCCGACCGCCTGCACCTGCCCGAAATTGACGATGCCCGGTTCGGGCGTCACGAGCACGTCGACGAAGCACGGCGTCGGCTTGAGGTTGCGCAGGCCGCTCAGGCGGTACTGGAAGCTCGTGCCGAACGCATTCAGCCCGAACTCGCCGTCGAACTGGAACACCGTATAGATATCGCTCGGCGGCTGGACCCAGTTGCCTCTTTTGCGCACGACGACCTGATAGTCGATGCTGATGCTTGTCCGCTGGCAACGCCCGCGGTCGAAGTCGTACCTGCTGCACGGCGGCACCGAATATCCGGTAAACACCCCGCCGCCGCGATTGCTGGTCTTGTCGAAATAATCGACGCCCTTGTAGCGGATGCCGATCTCGAGCCCCCATGCGGCCGGGTCCGTGCGATTCGGATTCGCGTAGAAGTAAATGTTGTCGACGACCTTCAGGCTGCCGGCATCACCCAGATCCTTGTAGCAATACCCCGACGTCGTGCGTACCGGCGACACCCAGATCACATAGCCGTCCGGCGCGTCGGTCGGATACGACGCCACGCCGCCGATCGGCTCGGTCAACGAGGTCGCGCCGCTGTTGGTCAGGCAGCGCAGCGCCCATGCGGGCTGCACCGCCGCGATCAGCACCGCGAGCACGACCCAGCGCAGCCACGCCGCGAGCGGCGACACGCGTTGTCTCGCGACCCCGCTCATTTCTTCACGCTCTTGCACGCACCGGCCTCGCACGCATACTCGACCGCCACCTGGCCGCCGTAGTCGTCGATATGCGTGACGAACAGCGTCGACGGCGTCGCGGCCTTGAACGGCACGTCGGCCGTGCTCATCGGGCTCACCATGACCGGCTCGATCGGCACCGGCGTCTTCTGCGCGCCCGCGCTCACGTCGACCACCGTCACGTGGTAAGGCGTCGGATTGTCGAACACCAGCTTGTGCGCGGCCGCATCCACCCGCAGCGTCATCGGCAGCGTCCAATCCTCGTCGCGCGCGGGCTGCACGGCCTTCGGCCGGTAGAACAGCTTCATCTGCGTGTGCAGCGCGATCTGCAGCGTGTTCGGCGTGTCGGTCTTCGGCGGCACTTCGCGGATGTTCAGGTAGAACACCGTTTCGCGATCGGCCGGCAGTTGCGTACCGGGCAGCTTCGCGATCCGCAGCACGTTGCGCTCGTTCGCCTCGACCCGCTGCAGCGGCGGCACGACCATCAGCGGCGACGTGATCTTGTTGCCGTTCGCATCTTCGAGCCACGACTGCACGAGATACGGATACGTCGTGCTCTTGTTGGTGATCGTCACGATCGCGGCCTGTTCGCCCTCGTTGAAGATCACGCGCGTGCGATCGGGCACGATCGCCGCATGGGCGGCGCCGGCAAGCAGCGCGCCGGCGGTGGCGAACGCACACAGCGCGCGCCGCGGGAGGGAAAGGGAAAAGGAATGCTTCATCGCTGGGTCCGTGAAATCATCGTTCGCCCCGCGCGGCCGCTGCATGCGACTCGCCGGGCGGCTGGCACGTCACCGGGATCGACGTGCCTTCGAGTTGAAGCTGGTTCGGCAATGCGTCGATCGTGCAGAGCGTCCGTTCGCCCGCCCGCACCGCCAGCGTGGATTTCGGCTGAACCTGAGTCAGGAACGCCGCACCGCCCTCGCCGACGATGCCGAGTTCCTTGCCGTTCGCCGCGTCCTGCACCGACGCCCCGAACGGCAGCGGCTTGCCGGCCGCATCGGTCAGCGTCAGGTACAGGTTGCTGCCGCGCGCGGCGGAAAACTTCACGAAGCCGATCGCGCCGTCGGTCAGCACCATGCGCTGGATCGGGTTCGTCACCTGCACTTCGAGCGGCAGCTTCTCGACGTTGACGGTCGCGTCGTACACGTTGTACGGCGAGATACCGTCGAGCACCGCGTAGCCGCGCGAATCGGTATGCGTGAGCGTGCCGGACAGCGGCACGTCGGGCACGCCGTCGGTCGACACCAGCAACCGTGTATCGCCCGCATTGCCGTTCGCGTGCGCGGACACGCCGTACTGCGTCGCGACGAACGAGCCGTCGACTTCGAGCGACGCGGCCGCATACGCATTGGCGAGCGTCGACGCCTGCGCGTTGAGCTGGTACGCCGACGTGCGCTGGCGGAAGCTCGCGTTCGCCGACGCGCGGCCGTCGGTCGCGCCCGCGTTGACCTGGTAGGTACGGCCGGCCGAATCGTCGTAGATGTAGCCGGCGTTCGCGCTGGTGCTACCGCTGCCCGTCGTCAGGTTCGACGTGACGGTGTGACGGCCGCCGATCGGCAGCGTCGCGGTGACCGAGAACTGGTTGCCGCTCGCGCCCGCGCTCTGCGTGCGGAATGCCGACACGCTCACGTTCAGGTTGCGCAGCGTGCCGATCGAGAACGCGCGCGTGAGCGTCAGGCCGACCCGCTGCTCGGACGAACGCGCCCAGTAGGTCGTCTGGTCGTACGAGAAATAGGTCGACGTGTCGCCGAAGCGCTTCGACAGCGTCGCCGAATAGCGCTGCTTGCTGTTGGCGAGGCCGTATGACGTCGGGTCGCCGGAGAACTGCGCGAAGTTCGTATATTCGCGCTCGGAGAAGCGGTAGCCGAAGAAGCGCACGTCGGCATCAAGCCCGTCGAAGTGCTTCGAATAGTTGATGCGGTACGAGTTGCCGTTGCGCGTCGCGCCGCTCCACCACAGCTTCGCCCGCGCGTGCGTCACGTCGGCCGACACCGCGCCGAACGCGCCGAAATCGCGGCCGACGCCGAGTGCGACCGACGTGTAGCCCGACGCGGCGATGAAGCCGCCATAGGCCGTGATGTCGAACGGCAGGCCGTACGCGATTTCGCCGAAGCCGAAGAAGGGCGTAATGCCGCCGCCACCGAACAGGCGCGGCTTGCCGACCGCCGCCTTGTAGCGCAACTGGCCGGTACGCGCGAGGAACGGCACGGCGGCCGTCGTCACCTGGAAGCGCTGCACGCTGCCGTCTTCTTCCTCGACCGCCACGTCGAGCGTGCCCTGCACGCTCGTGTTGATGTTCTGCAGCGCGAACGCGCCCGGCGACACGCGCGTCACGTACAGCACGCGGCCGGCCTGCGACACGGTCACGGTCGCGTTGGTGCGCGCGACGCCCGAGATCAGCGGCGCATAGCCGCGCAGCGACGGCGGCAGCATGCGGTCGTCGCTGCGGATCGACGCGCCCGTCAGCGCGAACGTATCGAAGATGTCGGAGGTCAGGTAGTCGTCGCCGAACGTCACCGTCGACTGGATCGACGGCAGCGCGCGAAACGCATAAAGCCGGCTGAAGCGGAACGTGCGATCCGCGTACGCCGTATTGCCCACGTTCGATTGCGCCTGGTAGTCGCCGCGAAAACGCCACGCATCCCAGTTCGCGCCAATCGTCCCGTAGGCCTGGATCGAATTCGTCTGCCCGCCGCCCGCCCCGAAGTTGCGGTTCGTGTTCGCGATCACGCGATAGTCGAGCATCGCGCCCGGAATGCCTTCGGACCACCGCGACGGCGGCAGGTAGGTCGAATCGGTGAACTCGAGCGCGGCCTGCGGAATCGTAATCTTGAGCCGCCCGTCGCTTTTCAGGTAACGCACGGTCGCGCCCTCGATCGCGCCGAGATCGACGCACCGCCCGCCCTGGAAGCGCGGCAGGTCCTTCGCGAGCGACGGCTTCAGCCCGAACTGGGCGACGAGTTCCGGCCGCAGGCACGGCTTGCCCGCGCCCGATGCATCGAGCGCAATGAACTCGATCGCTTGCAGCCCGTAGAACAGGTCGTTGACCTGCACGTCGAGCATGTACTCGCCGGGCAACGTGAAGTCCGGCTGCGAGAACTGCGACAGGTCGACGTTGCTCGTTCCGTCGATGTCGAGGAACGACGAATTGAATTCCGTCGCCTGGCTCTGGCTGCCGACGACCAGCACGGAGACGCAAAGGAAGGAATGTCTGATTCGCACGCGGCGCTACCGGGAGTCCAGGGAGAAGGAAACGGGAGGAAAGAGGCAGGAGGAAGGGATGCACGCATCCCTCCTCCGGTACGGACGCTTACTGGTAGCGGACCGTGAAGTTCGCGACGCCGTCGGCGGTACCCGGCGTCACGCCGGCTGCCGTCGCTTCGTACATCGCGGCGAAGCGCGCGGTGTTCGTGCCGTTCTGCAGCAGCGTCGGGGCCTTCTGCTCGGCGCCGTTGTCGAGGTATTCGCCCGACGCGGCTTGCAGGCGGATGCCGACGTTGGTGGCCGAACCGATCGTGGCGAGCAGCTTCGGCTGGCCGGCGCTCGACGTGCCCGTGAACGTGAAGTACGCGTTCTGCGCGATGCTGGTGTCGCAGTCGGTCAGCTTGATGTCGAACGACACCGGGTCCGACTTGTCGCCGGCTTGCTTGAACTTGTTGGTCGGCACCTTGCCGAGCTGCACGGTCTGGTTGACCGAGTTCGAGTCGATGCCGCATGCGCCCGCGACGATTTCGCCCGTGAAGTTGATCGTGCCGGTGCCCGCTGCGAAGGCCGAGGTGGACAGGGCCGCGAGTGCGACGGCGGACAGGATGGATTTTTTCATGACGTTTCCCGTAAGGAGTGCGATTGGAATGGAC
>NZ_BCPP01000434.1:0-5741 GCF_016586125.1 Burkholderia sp. E168m23 | reverse complement strand
AAGGCGGCAACGCGATCGACGCGGCCGTCGCGATCGCGTTCACGCTCGCCGTCACGTACCCGGAAGCCGGCAACATCGGCGGCGGCGGCTTCATGACGATCTACAAGGACGGCAAGCCGTACTTCATCGATTACCGCGAGCGCGCGCCGCTCGCCGCGACGAAGGACATGTATCTCGACAAGGACGGCAACGTCGTCAAGGGCATGAGCCTGTACGGCCCGCGTGCGGTCGGCGTGCCGGGCACGGTGGCGGGCATGTGGGAAGCGCAGAAGCGCTTCGGCAAGCTGAAGTGGAAACAGGTGCTCGCGCCGGCGATCCACTATGCGCGCGACGGCTTCGTCGTCGACGAGCAACTGGCGCAGCGCGGCGTCGACGCATCGAAGGAGTTCGGCGGCAAGACCAACTTCGACAAGTACTTCTCCGGGCTGAAGGCCGGCGCGAACTTCAAGCAGCCCGATCTCGCCGACGTGCTGACGCGTATCGCCGACGGCGGCGCGGAGGGCTTCTACAAGGGCAAGACGGCCGAGCTGATCGCCGCGTCGATGAAGACCGGTGACGGCAACGGGCTGATCACGACCGAGGATCTCGCGCAGTACCGCGCGGTGTGGCGCCAGCCGGTGCAGGCGAAGTGGAACGGCTATGACGTGATCACCGCGCCGCCCCCGAGCTCGGGCGGCATCGGCCTCGTGCAGTTGCTGAAGATGAAGGCCGACCTGAAGCAGGACTTCGAGGGCGTCAAGCTCAACTCGCCGCAGTACATCCACCTCGTCGCGGAAATCGAGAAGCGCGTGTTCGCCGACCGCGCGCAGTATCTCGGCGATCCCGACTTCTACAAGGTGCCGATCGCGCAGCTGACCGACGACGCGTACATCGCAAAGCGTGCGGCCGAGGTCAACCCGAAGGAGCCGTCGGACACGAAGAGCGTGCAGCCGGCCCTCGGCACGACGATGCCGGAGAAGGCCGAAACGACGCACTTCTCGGTGGTCGACAAGTGGGGCAACGCGGTGTCGAACACGTACACGATCAACGGCTATTTCGGCTCGGGCGTGATCGCCGACGGCACGGGCATCGTGCTGAACGACGAGATGGACGACTTCTCCGCGAAGCCGGGCGTCGCGAACATGTTCGGCGTGGTGGGCAGCGACGCGAACGCGATCGAACCGAAGAAGCGCCCGCTGTCGTCGATGTCGCCGACGATCATGACGAAGGACGGCAAGGTGTCGCTGGTGATCGGCACGCCGGGCGGCTCGCGCATCTTCACGTCGATCTTCCAGGTGATCAACAACATCTACGACTTCAAGATGCCGTTGAAGGAAGCGGTCGGCGCGATGCGGTTCCATCATCAGCTGCTGCCGCCGAACACGATCTTCTGGGAGCCGTACCACCCGATCGAAGGCGAACTCGCGAAGCAGATCGAAGCGCGCGGCTATACGCTGAAGGGGCAGGACTTCAGCGGCGACATCCAGGTCATCAAGATCGACGGCAAGACGCCGGAAGCGATGGCCGATCCGCGCGGGCGGGGGGTGACGCGGATCATTCGGTGACGTTGACGTGAAGCGACGCGTGCGCGAAGCGACCGCGCACGCCATTCGGCAGCCGGTGTTTCGAGCCGGCTGCCGAAATTTTTTCAGCCGGTCGTTCGGATGAAATCCGCGATCCGCGCGGCAATGGCATCCGGCGCGTCCTCGAAGCAGTAGTGCCCGACGCCCGCCAGCCGCTCGATCGGCGCGGACGGAAACAGCGCGGTAAAGAGCGGCAGGAAGTGTTCGGTGCCGAGCGTTCGGTCGGCGTCTCCCCAGATCGCGAGCGCGGGCTTGCCGCGTATCGCGCGCAGCGCCGCCGCATCGGGTTCCTCGAACCGGTGCGCGCCGGCCGCGAACCCCCGTGCCCATCCGATCGCGCCGAGACAGTCGGCCGGTTGCGCGAACGGCGCGCCGTATGCGGCGATCCACGTGTCGGCGATGATCGCGTGGTTCTCGAAGCCGTTCAGCTTCAACGTGCTCAGGATGTTGAAGCCGAGCTGCCCGAGCACCGTTTCGAGCGTACCGTCGGCCGCCGCACGCATGATCCACTGGAACCACGGCGCCTCGCGGCCATTCGCCGTCAGGCGCTCGGCGAGATCGGTCTGCCCGAACGGCGTCGGTCCGTTGGCCGACACGATGCGCCGAATCCGGTCCGGATGCCGCGCGGCGAGCCCCATGCCGACCGGGCCGCCGAAGTCGTGCATCACCAGCGTGATGCGATCGAGGTCATGCGCGAGCACGAAACGCTCGAGATTGTCGATGTGATCCTGCAGCCAGTAGCTGCGGTCCTGCGGCGTCGCGCTTTTGCCGAAGCCCATGTGATCGGGCACGACGACGCGGTATGTCGGGCTCAACGCCGTCACGAGGTGACGGAACAGATATCCCCATGTGGGTTCGCCATGCAGGCACAGCACGATTTCGCCGTCGCGCGGACCTTCGTCCACGTAGTGCATCCGGAAGCCGGATGCGTCGTCGAAATGCGGGGCGAATGGAAAGGTGCCGTCGAACGTGGCATCGGACCGGATCATCGAATGCTCCTTCGGGGAGTTGGAGAGGATGGTTTCAGTCGAAACTGGTTCGAGCGTAGATGATTAGGTTTCAAGTTGCAACCTTGTAAATCATGAGGGCAGTTGCCGAATGCGGGGCCGATGAAGTGAGGCGACGTGATGAATCCCTCCAATTTATGGATTTATTGGTTGGAACGTATGAATTCATATGCCAATTCCGGCTGGAACGGTCATTCCGTTCATCGATCCCGAACAGTCGGCAACTCAGCATTGATCTTTTCTGAATTTGGTTTTATATTGAAACCATTCATTTCAACGAAAGCGATCACCGTCGAGCCCTTATCCCGGTCACGGCGTCGCCGCCTGCACCGATGAACCGACGCACCACGCACGAAGATTCCCTTTGCGGTGTCGCCCGCCCGCTGGACGCGATTGGCGACTGGTGGTCGCTGCTGATCGTCCGCGACGCGTTCGACGGGCTGCGCCGCTTCGGCGAATTCCAGAAGAATCTCGGCCTCGCGAAGAACATCCTGGCCGCGCGCCTGCGCAACCTGGTCGCGCACGGAATCATGGACGTCGTGCCGGCCGCCGACGGCGGCGCGCATCACGAATACGTGCTGACCGAGAAAGGCCGCGGGCTGTTTCCGCTGCTGGTCGCGCTGCGGCAGTGGGGCGAGGATTTCTTCTTCGAACCGGACGAGGCGCACGTGCTGCTGGTCGACCGGAAGACCGGGCTGCCGGTCAGGAAGCTGGAGCTGCGTTCGCAGGACGGCCGCGTGCTCGGCCCCGAGGACACGGTCGTGCTGCCGCCACCCGGTTGATGTACCCCGAATCGACGGGTGCCCCCGCTTCAACCACGTAGGCGGCTGCGCACGGGCGCAGTAAGCGACGAGCGGGAATCGCGATGCGCCGTCGTTGAACTTCCGACCGGCCGGCACATCGACATTTTTCTTGAAGGTTGTGTACGCAACCTTGCCCGGGATACCGACGTATGTGATCGCGTTCACCCCCGATCGCTCGCCGCGTTGCTTTCGAGGAAACTGTCCACCGCGATCAGCGATTGTTCGTCGAGCGTGCCGAGCACGCTTTTCAGCTTCAACTGAAGCTTCAGCGCATCGAGATAGCTGTCGAACAGCTTCTGCCGGATGCCCGAGATGTCGCGCCGCAGGTTCAGCGTTTCGTACGTCGTGCTGTAGCCGACCTGATGCGCTTTCATCGACGCATCGTAGGCGAGCCGCGCGGCCTGCAGCGACTGCTGCTGCGCGCGAATGCGCTTGCCGACCGATTCGAGCGCGGACAACGCCTCGCGGTGATCGGTGCCCAGTTGCTCCTCGACCTCGCGCAGCCGGTTGCGGTACTGCTCGGTCACGTGCTCGGCCTCGACCTGCCGGTAGTACACGCTGCCGCCGGAGAAGATCGGAATCGTCACCTGCACGCCGACCGCGCTTTGATGGAAATCCGAACGATCGGTGAGCCCGCGCAGGTTCGGGTTGAGCCCACGCGAATACGACGCGAACAGGTCGACGGTCGGCAAGTGTTCGGCGCTGACGCGCTTCGCGGCAAGGCGCGCGACCTGGACGTCGCGATAGGCCTGCCGGTACGCGGGGTTGTCCTGCGGCGCATAGTCGCCGGACGGAATGCGCGGCGACGACCCGCGCATCGCCAGCCGCGGCCAGCGCGAGAAATCGATCGTCGAACCGAGCAACGTCTCGTAGCGGGCGCGCCGCGCATCGACGTCGGTCTGCGCGAGCGCCTCGTCGGATTGCGCGAGGCTGCGGCGCGCCTCGATCTCGGCGGTGTCGCCGATCGTCTTCATCCCGAGTTGCGCCATGCGCCGCGTATCGCTTTCGAGTCGCGTGAGCGCGCTGACTTCGTCGTCGGCGGATTGCAGTTTCTCGCGCGCGCTCAGCAGATCGAAGCACGCGTTCGCGACCCGCAGGATCAGGTCCTGCTTCGCGACCTCGAGCTTCTGCTTCGCCGCTTCCTCGTACTCGGTCGCGCGCCGCATGTCGTACAGGTAGGGCACATTGAACAGCGCCTGCGTGACCTGAGCGGAACCGTATGCCGCGTTGCTCGACCCGCTGACGTCGATGCCGAACAGGTTCGCGTGCGTGCCGTAGCGCCCCCACTCGAGTTGCGCGGCGGCCTGCGGCAGCATCTGCGCACGCGCCTCGGGAAATTTCTGGCGGGCCGCATCGTATTCGCTGCGGGCCTGCAGGTAGCGCGGATCGTGCACGGACGCGTACTGGTAGGCGGTATCGAGGCAGAACGCACGGGCGTGTGCCGGCGCGCCGGCTATCGTTACAGCGAACAATGTCATGGTTGCAAGTCGGGGATTCCACTTAGTCGAAAATCTTGATAGGGAAATACCCGCATCCGGTGTCGCCGACTCGCAATTCGTGCGCCTCGTTTCAAACATGGCCGTCTCCGTCTCCTGTCCGTGCCGCAATGCATTGCGGCGGGATTTAAACGTTTTGAAATTGAAATTCAAACAGCATGAATGCCTGCTACTCGCCGTGCATCGGAAAATGCGGCTGTAAGAGTGTGTCCTCCATTGAATTCCGATGCGCCCGCATGATAGCCTGATTTCGGCTGGTAATCGCAGTGATTATTAGATTAACGAGTCGCTCGGGATTAAAAGCCGTTTGTCTTTCAATGAAGGTTCTTTGCATCATCTTTATTTTTTACGAGGAGAGAATGATGAAGGTCATGACGACGGAACAGGTCAGGAATGTGCATGGCGGCGGTGCGATCAGCTCGCTGGGTAGCCTCGCCGTTGACGCCGCGCCGGTGGTGACCGCGCTCGGCCAGTTCCTGCCGAGCCTCGGCAATTACCTGCAGAACCCGAAGACGTTCAATAACACCGGCAAGTAACCGCCGTGCGCGGGGAGGCGCCCCCCGCGTCAGATGCTGCGAAACAGAAGGAAAAGAATCGATCGCCGCAGTGGAAATAAAGTGACTTCGAAATGCATTATTTCGAAATCGGGCGATTATCAGGAGACTGGAGTGCTGGATTATCACGTAATAAAGTGAACGGCCATCGGGCTTGCAATTGGCTGACGGCTGTTGGCATTCCGACAATATAAAGGCCACCACAAATGCGAGACATCACGGAAGAACAGGCCCGCCAGATTCGCGGCGGCGCGTCGCTTTACTCCAATTCGGCCGCCTATACGGTCGATCTCGTCAATCAGTCGATCGGGACCACGCT
>NZ_BCPP01000433.1:0-5755 GCF_016586125.1 Burkholderia sp. E168m23 | reverse complement strand
GGCAAAAAGCTTCAGAAAAGAATCGACACGTTCGCGACCGACCAGGTGTCGAATGCGCTGCGTCGCATGATTCCGGCCGACCAGCAGGCGCTGCTGCGTTCGCTCGCGCTGTATGCCGATGCGCTCGCCCAGGACAACGCGGCCAGGGCGAGCGTCGCGCCTGCCGACGCGCCGTCGATTCGCGAGGGCTATCAGCCCGGCTGCATCGGCGACATCGCGAGCCTGCATGCGCGCTTCTATGCGGAACACTGGGGTTTCGGCGCCTTCTTCGAACAACGCGTGGCGACCGAGCTGGCCGCCTTCGCGGGTGCGCTGCCGGCCGACGGCAAGGCGCTCTGGCTGTGCCAGGAAGACGGCCGGACGCTCGCGTCGCTCGCGATCGACGGCGACCCGGCGACGGGCGTCGCGCACCTGCGCTGGTTCATCGTCAACGACGCGTTGCGCGGCTCGGGCGTCGGGCGTCGGTTGATGACGCTCGCGATGCGTTTCGTCGACGAGTACCGGTTTCGCGAAACCTACCTGTGGACCTTCAAGGGGCTCGATGCCGCACGCCATCTGTACGAATCGTTCGGCTTTGCGCTGACGAGCGAAAGCGCGGGCACGCAGTGGGGGACCGAGGTCGTCGAGCAGCGCTTCAGCCGGCCCGGGCCGTCCGGCGGCTGAGATCGGCGGACGCCGTCGCTGCGCAGGTCGTCATGCGTTCTCGTCTTGAACGACACACGCGCATCCCGACGAAAGGAATCGCCTCGATCCCGTGAACTATCGGGCCGCCTGCGCCTGCTCCGCCGTAAACGCATCGTCGATGAACCGGATCACGTCGTCGAGCGACGACGTGCACACCGCGTCCGCGACAAGCGACCGAAACGCACCGTCCGGCCCGAAGCAGACTAGCGGCTTGCGCCAGCGCTGCGCGAGCGCAATTTCCTCGGCGGTACCGGGCCCGCCCGGCAGCGCGACGATCAGGTCGCTGCTCAGCACGTTCACGTAGTTGCGGTTGATCGTGTCCGGCGCGGCGCCCGGTTCGCGGCGCGGCAGCGGCGTGAGGACCGGGATGTCGACGAACGGATGCGGATAGCCGTCGAGCGGCACGAAACCCGCGACCGGATCGGCCTGCGTCGGCAGGATGCCGATCGACCGGCCGGCCCGACCGGGCACGCCGGCGAACGCGCGCGCGACCGCCAGCATCACGCCCTGCCCGCCGCCCGTCAGCAGGTTGAAGCCGGCCTGCGCGAGCCACGCGCCGAGCGGTTCCGAAAACGCGAGCCACGGCTCCTTGCCCGAGCCCATCACGCCGATCGTCCTGTTGTTCCGTTGCATCGTGGTTTCCGGTGAAATCGTGGCGGTGCATGCACGCACCGTGTTCATTCGAGCTCGACGCCCTTGAGCTCGGGGATCAGGAACAGCGTCGCGACCATGTCGAGCACGTACAGGCCGGCGAGCAGCGCGATGGCCGTCTGGAACGAGTAGTGCGCGGCGAGCGCGCCGACCGCGACCGGGCCGAAGCCGCCGACCGCGCGGCCGATGTTCCACAGCACGTTCTGCGCGGTCGCGCGTACGGCCGTCGGATAGCCTTCCGACATCAGCGTCCCGTAGCCGCCGACCATCCCGTTGACGAACATCCCCATCAGCGCGCCGGCCCACAGCATCGCCGTCGGGTCCGACAGCCGCGCATAGGCGATGACCGTCACGACCGAGCCGAGCTGGTACAGCAGGAACGTCGGCTTGCGGCCGATGCGGTCGGCCAGTTGGCCGAACACCCAGACGCCGATCATCATCCCGACGACGGTCGCCGCCGTCCACAGCCCCGATTTCGTCAGCGAGAAGCCCATCTGCTTCGACAGGAAGGTCGGCAGCCAGATCATGATCCCGTAGTAGCCGAAATTCTGGACCGAACACAGGATCACGATGCCGACGCTCGTGCGCGCGGTACGGGCGTCGGCGACGAGCATGCGGAACGCGTTGGATTTCGGCTGCGTCGCGCGCTGCACGAACGCTTCCGGCTCGTGCAGCTTGTTGCGCATCACCCACGCGAGCAGCGCGGGCAGCACGCCGACCACGAACATGCCGCGCCAGCCGATGTGAAGCAGCAGCAACGGCGTCAGCAGCGCGGCCAGCAGCACGCCGACCTGCCAGCCGAGCGCGACGTAGCACGACACGCGGGCGCGCTTGGCTGCCGGCCACGCTTCGGCCGCGAGCGCCATGCCGATCCCGAACTCGCCGCCGAGGCCGATGCCCGCGATGGTGCGATAGACGAGCAGATCCTCGAAGCCGCGCGCAAAAGCGCACAGGCCGGTGAAGATCGCGAACAGCAGGATCGTCCAGGTCAGCACCCGCACGCGCCCGTAGCGGTCGCTCAGCGCGCCGAACACGATGCCACCCGCGACCGCGCCGATCAGCGTCCACGTGACCAGGGCACCACCCTGCCCGGGTGTCAGGTGGAGCGCCGCCGTGATCGCCGGCAGCATGAAGCCGAGGATCAGCAGGTCGAAGCCGTCCATCGCATAGCCGATCGCCGAGCCGGCCAGCGCTTTCCACGCGTACGCCCCGACCTGCTCGACGCGCGGGGTCGACGGGCCGCCGAGCGCCGAAGATTTCATGTTTGCTGCCATGGTGTCCTGCCACGAATGTCCGGCGACATTCTAAGGCCTGTGCCCGCGAACGACGGGGGCGGACGCACGTCGGCCCGCGCTGGCGGGGCGGCAGGCGGAAAATGACAGGCAACGAACGGAAAAGAGAAAAAAGAAGGGAAAACGTCGATCCGGTGCGGCGGCGAGGCCGGCGATGTCGCGATCAGGCCGGACACCGGATGAAAGACAGCAGGCGGGCGGAGGATTGCCGGCCGGCCCGCCCGCGCGAACCGGGCGGCGCCGGATGGCCTTGCGATGCGACGGGCTTCAGCCCTGATCGTCCCCGGGCCACCAGGTCTTGGCCTCGCGATCGACCGCAAGCGTTTCGAGATCCTTGCCTTCGAGCCATTTCGGCCGCGGGCCGCGCCCCGACCATGAGCGGCCGGTCGACGGATCGTAGTACTTGGCAGGCGCCTTGCGCTTGCGCTGGACGATGTAGCCGAGCGCGCTCAGCACTTCCTGTTGCGAAATTCCCAGCAACTCGACCTGTTCCTTGAACGCCGCGAGCGCGGCCTGCTTCTCCTTCTGCTTCGCCTCTGACAGCTTGATGTTCAGGTCCCGAAGTTGTGCTTCGAGTTCCTGCAGGGCCTGGGTCATGTATTCATCCTCTTTGGGCATGTTTTTGCAAAAAGCTCCGATGGCCGAACCTACCACGAAGTTCAGCCGATCGGGGCTGTCAAATAGGTGAATCGTCCACCTGAGCCGGCATGATTGCGCGATGCGCACTAAACGACGTCGTGCGTCACTGACAGGCAAGGCCAGGCCGGCAAAGGCGGCGCCGCGTACGCATGCAAGGGGCGACGGCGGCGGCAAATGATCGCCGCGCGTGGCACGGGCGCGGCATGGCGCGAATGATAGCAGTGCGCGGCGTCGTGATGCAGAAGTCGCTGACCGGCGTCGCGCGGGCCCGACGGTTCAGCGATCGGCGCCGCCGGGCTCCCACGCGATCCGGTCGAACAGCGCGCGCAGCTTCGCGCCGCGCGCCGCGTTCAACGCCGCCGCATGCGCGACGCGTCCGGCCAGATGCGCACGAAAATCCGGATGCGCGTCGCGGTTCTGCGACGCCGGGCCATGCCGGATGCAATTGGTCAGGATGGCCTTCAGGCGATCGAACGCGTCGCGCGCCAGATTCGGATGACGGTTGACGACCACGCCGGCCAGTTGCTGACGCGCACCGCGCCACATCACGCGGGTCTTGCGCAATTGCAGCGCGAAACCTTCCTCGAGCGCGATCGCGGCGATCCGGATCTGCAGCCGCTCGATGTCGCGCGCGAGCGCGCCGCCGCCGGAGAACGCGAGATCGTCCGCATAGCGCGTGTAGGTCGCATCGAGCGAACGCGCGAGCGCGGCGAGCCGCAGGTCGAAGCGGAACGCGCACAGGTTCGCGAGCGCCGGCGACGTCGGCGCCCCCTGCGGCAGATGCCGTTCGCGATAGCGCTGACGGCCAATCCAGTCGAACCGGTCGCGCAGGTCCGGCGCGAGCAGCCGCGCCGACGGCACGCGATTGGTACACAGCCCGGTGAGCGTACGCGCGACTTCGGCCGGATACCCGAGCGTCGCGAACAGCGCATGGACGCGCGCGGCGCGCACCGACACGAAGAAATCCGCGAGATCGAAGCGCACGACGACATCGCGATCCGCATGCGGCGCCGCGAACGACACGATCCCGTGCCCCTTGCGAAAACCGTGTACCGCGCCGTGCGGCGCAATGCGATCGAGCAGCCCGTGCAGGATGCGGCGCTGCGCTTCGCGCAGCCGCCCTTTCGGGATTTCGACGAGGCGGCACCCGCCGCTGCGCTTGTCGACCGCGACGTACGTGTAGTGATGCAGCGGCGTGGCGCTGCTGCGCGCGTCGACACGCCAGTGATCGGCCAGCCAGTCGAGTTCCGGTGTGTTCACCCCGAGCCAGCCGGCGAGATCGCCGGGCGTCGGCCAGTGCGGCACGTCGCAGTCAGCGAGCGGCACGGGCAGCGGTCGCTGGATCAGCGGCCGCCGCACGATGCGGATCACCGCCGGCCGACGGTCGCCATACCATGCGCGCACGAACGCGGGCGCCTCGGCCAGGATTGCCGCGAGCGCGTCGGTGTCGGTATCGGCCCAGTCCGCGCCGAAGCGGGCGAGCGCGAGGTCCGCGCATTCGTGCGTCCACGGCGGTGCTTCGCCGAGCACGGCGGCCATCCGCGCGACGATGCCGTCGCGTTCGGGCGGACCGGCGAGCATCGCCTCGGCAATCGTGCGGATGGTGTCGCGCAGGGATGAGTGCATGGGAAACGGAGGCGGGACGATGAGTCAACGTGGCTGGTGCTGCGAGAGCCGTCGTTGCGCAACGCGCAACATGCGCACTTGCGACGCATCGGTGTATCGATCTGATCCACGGGGTAGCCCCGTGGTCCTGGAACATCGGCTGCCTGTTCCGGGCGTGTGCTTGACCCACCGCCCCGCGTCGCGACTTTAATCGGCGGCCGCGCCAGGTGTCAAATCGAGCCGGACGATGCGCGCCGCGCGGCGGCCTCGCGCTTATGCGCGCCGGCTGAACAGCTCGCTGAACGCGATCGGCGCCACGCCGATGCCGGCCAGGCCGTTCAGTATCGTCGCCCAGCTCGCGTCGGCCACGCTGACCGGAAACGACCGTACGCGATGGGCGAGCAGCCAGAAGGTGCGCGTCATGCCGTCGCTCATCGCGACCTCGTAGCCGCTTGCCGCCGCCCAGTAGCCGACCGAAGGCAACGTCACAGGTGCGTCGCGGCCGCTTCCGAACGCGGCGGCCGCCGTCGCGAACTTGCTGTCGAGCGACATGGCGCGGCGCGGTACGCAATCCTGCGAATTCTGTTTGGGGAACGTGGGGCTCGTCTCGAGCCAGCGGCGATAGAACGTCTCCGCGTCGATATGGACGACGAACCGCTCCGCGCCACCCGGCTCGGCCTTCAGATAGCAGTCCGCCTGGTTCGGCACGGGAACGCGCCACGTCGCGCGCTTCGCACTCAGGTCGACCAGTTCGCACGCCATCGACGGGCGCTGGGCGGGTATAGCGGCTCCGGATTCGCGCAGGTCCTGTGCGCGAAGGATGCCGTTACGAAGACGTGTCAGCATGGGCCCTCTCTCTTTCTCTCGATTTTTTCGCATGAGTC
>NZ_BCPP01000432.1:0-5757 GCF_016586125.1 Burkholderia sp. E168m23 | reverse complement strand
TGCGCGCGGCGCTCGCGCCGCTCGGCAAGCGCGTGTCGACGGTCGTGCTGCCGGACGGCGAGGCGTACAAGAACTGGGAAACGCTGAACCTGATCTTCGACGGCCTGCTGACGGATCACGCCGATCGCAAGACGACGCTCGTCGCGCTCGGCGGCGGCGTGGTCGGCGACATGACCGGCTTTGCCGCCGCGTGCTACATGCGCGGCGTGCCGTTCATCCAGGTACCGACGACGCTGCTGTCGCAGGTCGATTCGTCGGTCGGCGGCAAGACGGGCATCAACCACCCGCTCGGCAAGAACATGATCGGCGCGTTCTACCAGCCGCAGGCCGTGATCGCGGACATCGGCGCGTTGACGACGCTGCCCGATCGCGAGCTGGCGGCGGGCGTGGCCGAAGTCATCAAGACGGGCGTGATCGCCGATGCCGGGTTCTTCGACTGGATCGAGGCGAACGTCGAGGCGCTGAACCGTCGCGAGCCGGCAGCGCTCGCGCATGCGGTGAAGCGTTCGTGCGAGATCAAGGCGAGCGTCGTCGCGGCCGACGAACGCGAAGGCGGCCTGCGCGCGATCCTGAACTTCGGCCACACGTTCGGCCATGCGATCGAGGCCGGGCTCGGCTATGGCGAATGGCTGCACGGCGAGGCGGTCGGCTGCGGGATGGTGATGGCGGGCGACCTGTCGGTGCGGCTCGGCCTCCTCGATGAAGCGTCGCGGCAACGCCTCGATGCGGTGATCGCGGCCGCGCATCTGCCGACCCGCGGGCCCGCGCTCGGCGACGCGCGCTACATGGACCTGATGCGCGTCGACAAGAAGGCCGAGGCCGGCGCGATCAAGTTCATCCTGCTGAAGCGATTCGGCGATACGCTGATCACGCAGGCGCCGGACGAAGCGGTATTCGCTACACTGGCGAAGACGACGCGCTAACGGCGGCCCGGATTCGCCGGCGCCCCTGACATGGAGGAGACGTGAGCGAGACATCCAGCAGCACACTGCCCGAAGCCAGCCGCGCATCCGCTGCGCCGGTGGCCGAGCCGCCGACGCTGGCGGCGCTGGAAGCCCATCTCGCTCCGTATGCCGCGCACGCGTCGCAGTCGCGCGGCCGCCGCCATCCTGAAACGCCGCCGGCGGCGCGCACCGAATTCCAGCGCGATCGCGACCGCATCGTCCATTCGACCGCGTTTCGCCGGCTCGAATACAAGACGCAGGTCTTCGTCAATCACGAAGGCGACCTGTTCCGCACCCGCCTCACGCACAGCCTCGAAGTCGCGCAGATCGCGCGCTCGGTCGCACGCAACCTGCGCCTGAACGAGGACCTCGTCGAAGCGATCTCGCTCGCGCACGATCTCGGCCATACGCCGTTCGGCCATGCCGGGCAGGACGCGCTGAATGCGTGCATGCGCGAGCACGGCGGCTTCGAGCACAACCTGCAGAGCCTCGCGGTGGTCGACGAGCTCGAGGAGCACTACGGCGCGTTCAACGGGCTGAACCTGTGTTTCGAGACGCGCGAAGGCATCCTGAAGCACTGCTCGCGCGAGAATGCGCGCAAGCTCGGCGCGCTCGGCGAGCGCTTTCTGCAGGGTCGCCAGCCGTCGCTCGAAGCGCAGCTCGCGAACATCGCCGATGAAATCGCCTACAACAACCACGACGTCGACGACGGCCTGCGCTCCGGCCTGATCACGATCGAGCAGCTCGCCGAAGTCGAGCTGTGGCAGCGCCACTACGAAGCGGCGCTCGCCGAATTCCCGCACCTCGAAGGCCGCCGTCTCGTGCACGAGACGGTGCGCCGCATCATCAACACGCTGATCGTCGACCTGATCGACGAGACGACGCGCAATCTCGCCCGCGTCGCGCCCGCGTCGCTCGACGACGTGCGCGCCGCGCCGCCGCTCGTCGCGCACAGCCCCGAGGTCGCCGCGCAGGCGGCGGCCCTCAAGCGCTTCCTCTTCAAGAACCTGTATCGCCACTACAAGGTGATGCGCATGGCGAGCAAGGCGCAACGCGTCGTCACCGGGTTGTTCGACGCGTTCATCGACGATCCGCGCCTGCTGCCGCCGCCGTACCAGTCCGACGACGCGGCGCAGCAGCCGCGTCTCGTCGCGCACTACATCGCCGGCATGACCGACCGCTTCGCGCTGAAGGAATATCAGCGCCTGTTCGTCATCAACGACAACTGACTGTCACAAACGATCACTAGACTTCGCCGGTTCAATGGCGACGGGAATGTTGCACACGCTGTTGGTAACGTTTTCATAGGAGAGGTCGATGAAGAAGAAGCCTGCGGGGACACTGGTTCGTTCGATCGCGCTCGGCGGCGCGCTGATGTTCGGGGCACAGCACGTGGCGCTCGCCGCGACGGAAATCCAGTTCTGGCATGCGATGGAGGCCGCGCTCGGCGAGCGGGTCAATGCGATCGCCGACCAGTTCAACGCGTCGCAAAGCGACTACAAGATCGTGCCGGTCTTCAAGGGCACTTACGACCAGGCGCTCGCAGCGGGCATCGCGGCCTATCGCAGCGGCAACGCGCCGGCGATCCTCCAGGTCTATGAAGTCGGCA
Source organism: Burkholderia sp. E168m23 (assembly GCF_016586125.1). NCBI lineage: Bacteria > Pseudomonadati > Pseudomonadota > Betaproteobacteria > Burkholderiales > Burkholderiaceae > Burkholderia > Burkholderia sp. E168m23. The sequence goes on along the minus strand of NZ_BCPP01000432.1, from coordinate 3,204 downwards.
CGGCGACGATGATGCAGGCGAAGAAGGCGGTCGTGCCGGTCTACGACGTGTTCAAGCAGGCCGGCGTGACGCTCGACGAAAAGGCGTTCGTGCCGACCATTGCGAGTTACTACAGCGACGCGAAGACGGGCCACCTCGTGTCGATGCCGTTCAACAGCTCGACGCCGGTGCTGTACTACAACAAGGACGCGTTCAAGAAGGCGGGCCTCGATCCGAACCAGCCGCCGAAGACGTGGGCCGACGTGAAGGCGGATGCCGAGAAGCTGCGCAAGTCGGGGATGGCGTGCGGCTTCACGACCGGCTGGCAAGGCTGGATCCAGCTCGAAAACTACAGCGCGTGGCACGGGCTGCCGTTCGCGAGCCGCAACAACGGCTTCGACGGTACCGACGCCGTGCTCGAGTTCAACAAGCCGCAGCAGATCGAACACATCTCCTTCCTCCAGCAGATGGCGAAGGACGGCACGTTCACGTACGCGGGCCGCAAGGACGAAGCGTCGGCGAAGTTCTACAGCGGCGACTGCGGGATCCTCACGACGTCGTCGGGCGCGCTCGCGAACGTGCAGAAATTCGCGAAGTTCAGCTACGGCACGGGCATGCTGCCGTACGACGCGAACGTGAAGGGCGCGCCGCAGAACGCGATCATCGGCGGCGCGAGCCTGTGGGTGCTGGCCGGCAAGGACCCGGCGACCTACAAGGGCGTCGCGAAATTCCTCTCTTACCTGGCTTCGCCCGCGGTCGCCGCGAAGTGGCACCAGGACACCGGCTACCTGCCGGTCACGACCGCCGCGTACGACCTGACGCGCCAGCAGGGCTTCTACGCGAAGAACCCGAGCGCCGAAACCGCGATCAAGCAGATGCTGAACAAGCCGCCGCTGCCGTACACGAAGGGGCTGCGCCTGGGCAACATGCCGCAGATCCGCACGGTGGTCGACGAGGAGTTCGAACAGGTCTGGGCGCAGAAGAAGTCGCCGAAGGACGCGCTCGATTCGGCTGCGTCGCGCGGCGACGAACTGCTGCGCCGCTTCGAGAAGTCGGGCGGCTGAGCACGCATCGCCTCGTGCCGCCGGCGGTATCGCGCGTCAGCGCATGCCGTCCGGCGGCGCGGTTTCCTTTCCGTTTCGCCTGACCGGATATCCGCGATGCAATCCCGTTCCCGTTTCGGTACGAGCCCGGTGCCGTACCTGCTGATCGCGCCGCAGCTCGCGATCACCGCCGTGTTCTTCCTGTGGCCGGCCGGCGTCGCGCTGTGGCAGTCCACGCAGACGCAGGACGCGTTCGGCACGTCGAGCGAATTCGTCGGCCTCGCGAACTTCACGCACCTGTTCGCCGATCCGCTGTATCTCGATTCGATGCGCACGACGCTCGTGTTCAGTTCGCTGGTCACGGTGAGCGGGCTCGTCGTGTCGCTGCTGCTCGCCGCGTGCGCCGACCGCGTGATCCGCGGCGCGCGCGTGTACCGCACGCTGCTGATCTGGCCGTACGCGGTCGCACCGACGATCGCGGCCGTGCTGTGGGCATTCCTGTTCAACCCGAGCATCGGCCTGATCACATATGCGCTCGCGAAGGGCGGCATCGTGTGGAACCATGCGCTGAACGGCGAGCAGGCGATGTTCCTCGTCGTGCTGGCGTCGGTGTGGAAGCAGGTGAGCTACAACTTCCTGTTCTTCTACGCGGGGCTGCAGGCGATTCCGCGCTCGCTGATCGAGGCGGCGGCGATCGACGGTGCGGGGCCGGTGCGGCGCTTCTTCAACATCGTGCTGCCGCTGCTGTCGCCGACGAGTTTCTTCCTGCTGGTCGTGAACCTCGTCTACGCATTCTTCGACACCTTCCCGGTGATCGACGCGGCCACCGGCGGCGGCCCGGCGCAGAGCACCAGGACGCTGATCTACAAGATCTTCGCGGAGGGCTTCCAGGGGCTCGACATCGGCAGCTCGGGCGCGCAGTCGGTCGTGCTGATGATCATCGTCGTCGCGCTCACGGTGATCCAGTTCCGCTTCGTCGAACGCAGGGTGCAATACGCATGATCGAAAATCGCAAGGGCTTCGACCTGTTCTGCCACGCGGTGCTGATCGCGGGCGTGGTGCTGATCGTGTTCCCTGTCTACGTCGCGTTCTGCGCGGCGACGATGAACGCGCAGGAAGTGTTGACGGTGCCGCTGTCGCTCGTGCCGAGCACGCACCTGTTCGAGAACGTCGCGTACATCTGGGGGCACGGCAGCGGCGGCACGACGGCGCCGTTCGGCCGTTTGCTCGTGAACAGCTTCGCGATGGCGCTCGGCATCGCGGTCGGCAAGATCGCGGTGTCGATCCTGTCCGCATACGCGATCGTCTATTTCCGCTTCCCGTTTCGCAACACGGCGTTCTGGCTGATCTTCATCACGCTGATGCTGCCGGTGGAAGTGCGGATCTTCCCGACCGTGCAGGTCGTGTCGACGCTGCACCTGACGAACACCTACGCCGGGCTCTCGCTGCCGCTGATCGCGTCGGCCACCGCGACGTTCCTGTTCCGCCAGTTCTTCATGACGCTGCCCGACGAACTGATGGATGCCGCGCGCATCGACGGCGCGGGGCCGCTGCGCTTCTTCTGGGACGTCGTGCTGCCGCTGTCGAAGACGAGCATCGCCGCGCTGTTCGTGATCACCTTCATCTACGGCTGGAACCAGTATCTGTGGCCGATCCTGATCACGACGGAAGCGTCGCTGTCGACGGCGGTGGTGGGCATCAAGACGATGATCGCGAGCGGCGACGCCGCGACCGAATGGCAATACGTGATGGCGGCGCTGCTGCTGGCGATGATTCCGCCGCTCGTCGTCGTGCTGGCGATGCAGCGCTGGTTCGTGCGCGGCCTCGTCGATTCCGAAAAATAACCCCCACGGTAACCGGGAGAAGGACCAGGTATGGCTGCGCTGAGCTTGAAGGGCGTCAGGAAATCCTACGACGGCAAGCAGCACGTGCTGCATGGCATCGACGTGGAGATCGCCGACGGCGAATTCATCGTGCTGGTCGGCCCGTCGGGCTGCGGCAAGTCGACGTTGCTACGGATGATCGCGGGGCTCGAGAGCGTGACGGACGGCGAGATCGCGATCGGCGACCGGGTCGTCAACACGCTGGAGCCGAAGGATCGCGACATCGCGATGGTGTTCCAGAACTATGCGCTGTACCCGCACATGACGGTCGCGCAGAACATGGGTTACGGGCTGAAGAT
>NZ_BCPP01000431.1:0-5757 GCF_016586125.1 Burkholderia sp. E168m23 | reverse complement strand
CTTTCGCACGATGGCGATCGACAACGCGAGCACGCTGCCGAAGCAACTGCGCGACCCGCTGCCCGCGTATTCGCAGCACACGGCTGGCGACATCGCATGCCGCACGCTGCTGATCGACGGCCAGCGCAGCCCGAAGATGTTCCGCCACAACGTCGACACGTTGTCGCAGTGGATCGGCCATGCGCAACGGCAGACCGTCGCCGGTGCGTCGCACGGGATGAATGCGGCGAGTCCGGCGGTGTTCAACCGTTACGTGCACGAGTTCGTCGCCGCGTAACGCGAGCGGGCGGCATGCGCGCCGCCCGGCCTTCCTCTTTCTTGCAGAAGCGAAACGTCGCGGGTGCCCGCATCGTTTCGCATCCCTCTGCATCCGTCTACATTACGCCACCGGCGCCGCCTTGCGCGTCACCGCATCCGGCAACCCGAACACGCTGTCGAACGCCCAGTTGTACGTGAACGTGAAGATCGGGAAGAACACGATCAGCACCGCGTCGTACAGGAACGCCTGCCATAGCGACACGTCGAGCCACCACGCGATCAGCGGAATCAGGAACGTCACGAGCGCGACCTGGAACCCGATCGCATGCACGACACGCCGCCCGACGGTGCGCGTCGTTTCCGCCCGTCGCCGCTCCCACGCCTCGAACCCGAGGTTGTACAGAAAATTGACGGTGACGCCCGTCGTCGAGATCATCACGCCGAGCAGCCCGCTCGTCGCCGCGCTCGCGCCGCTCAGCATCCCGAGCACCGACGACGCGACGAGGATGCCGAGCACCTCGAACATCACGACGTAGACTATGCGTCTCTTCCATCCTTGCATGACCGACCACCCTCATATCGAACAATGTGGCGAGACTACAGCGGGCACTGCATCCGCCAAAGTCAGGTCCTTTCAATTTTTCTGACAGGAGGCGGCCGACCATGCTGACCAGCGATCACATCGACATGCTGCTGACCGTCATCGACAAAGGCTCGTTCTCGGCCGCCGCGCGTGCGCTCGGCCGTACGCCGTCGGCGGTCAGCATGGCGATCGCGAACCTCGAGGCCGAGCTCGACCTCGTGCTGTTCGACCGCGGCACGCGCGAGCCCACGCCGACCGCCGCGATGGCCGCGCTGCTGCCCGATGCGCGCGCGATCGCCGAACGGCTGCATGCGCTGCGTGCGCATGCGCAGCACTTGTCGGAAGGCGTCGAGGACACGCTGCGGCTCGGGCTCGCGGCCGAAATCGACGGCGTGCCGATTGCGCGCGCACTGACCGCCGTGGCCACGAAATATCCGGCGCTCGCGGTCAGCGTCGTCACGGCGCCGCAGGATGCGATCGTCGACGCGCTGCATCGCGGCACCGTCGATCTTTGCGTCGCGTACGGCGGGCTCGATCTTCATCCGCAGGAACAGATTCACGCGCTGTGGACCGAGACATTGATCGCGGTCGCCGCGCCCGGCCATCCGGCGATTGCCGAAGCCGCACATCCGGAAGCGATCGAGCGATTGTCGGGGTTTCGGCAGATCGTGATCGCCGATCCGGAGCGGCCGTTGACCGACGTGCGGCCGCTGATCGGCAATCGCACGTGGAAGGTCACCGACATGGGCACCGCGATCGCGCTCGTGAAGGCCGGTCATGGCTGGGCGAATTTGCCGGAATCGGTCATCGGCCGGTATGTGGCCGACGGCGAACTCGCGCCGCTCGTGTTCGCGAACATTCGCAACGGGTTGCCGCTGCCGGTGTATTTGCGGCGGCCGAAGCATACGGGGCTCGGCAAGGCGGCGAGCGAGCTGGTACGGGCTCTGCGGGCTGAACGCGCCGACACCTGAGCGCCGCCACTGATGACAGCATGCGTCAACTAGCGGGGCGCGCGGCGGGACGCCGCCGCACCGCCGGAAGGCGCTGGGTGAAACCGACCGTTAGTTGCGAAACACGGTGCAATGAAGAAGGTGCTTCATCGATTTCCGTGGACGTCGCCTTCCGTTCCGGCGTGGTCGCTTATCGGCACGTTGCCCGGAAAGTCAGCGGATAAGCTGTCCGAAAACCCGCGCCCACGCTGCCCGAAGGCGTCGCGCGCGGTCTTCGAGGAGATAGGAAGCCGCCAGCGCCAAGAGACCTGAAATTACCCCGGTCACGATGTGCTCGACATAGGGAATACGGTAATGACTCGTGTGCGAGTAGGCGTCGCCCAGCGTCGTCAGGACGCCAACGACCAGCGCATTGCCGTATCGATGCGCGTAGAGTTTCCCCACCGGCGTGAAAGTCAGAAGTACCGCCAGGAGTCCGGTCAGCAGACCCGTATGAAATGCGATGGTCCAGTGGGGGAGGCTCGTGATGTTTCCCCAGCTCCCCGGCATGCAGGTCATGCACGCAGTGGTTGGCTGCCAGAAACGCTGGACGAACAGCCTGACGCGGTGCTTCCACTCGGTTGACATGATGCGTTCCCATCAATGCCGTCGCCACGGCCGGCGCCGCCACACGTATCGTTGAAGCAGTTTCCCAACGCTTGACGAGCCTGCCGCCGTCGTCACGGGATGGTCGGCCGTCCGCCGAAGAGACCCGGCAATCACCTGGACATGGGGAAATACTACTCCACGATCAAATGGCCGCTGTGTCGACCGAGACCGGAATTCGACACTTGCTTCTATCGGCACGGCCCCGTCCGCGACGCGCATCGAACGATGCCCTTGCACGCGAAGTCGACGACGGGCGCCCTGAAGCGCGACGACCCATAAAAGAACCCCGGCATGCAGACCTGAGCCTGCATGCCGGGGTTCTTCGCTTCACGGTCGGCAAGCGACGAATCGCCCGCCGTTCGCGCTTACCGCGCAGCTACGTCAGCCTTGCCAGACGCCGCATCACCCACCGCCGTCGGCGCCGGCGCATTCCCCCACCCGCCGCCCAGCGCGCGGATCAGGTTGACGGTCGACACCGCCTGCGCCCCCGTCAACTGGTTCGCCTGCAACTGCGACTGCAACACCGACCGCTCACTGTCGATCACGTCGAGATACGCGACCTCACCTTCCTGATATTGCGTGCGCGACAACGTCGCCGCCCGACGCGACGCGTTGACGGCCGCATCCTGCGCGCGGATCTGATCATCGAGCAAACGCAGATCAGCAAGATTGTCCTCGACCTCGCGGAACGCGACGAGCACCTGCTGCCGGTAGTTCGCGACCTGCTCGTCGTACTGCGCGCGCGCCTGCTGCACACCAGCAGCCCGCCGCCCGCCGTCGAACAGCGGCAGCGTCAGCGCGGTGCCGGCGAACGGCCCGAGCAGGAACGTGCGGCTCGACCACAGGAACAGGTTGCCGAGCGTCGACGCTTCATACCCGAACGACCCGGTGATATCGAGCTTCGGGAAGTACGCCGACTTCGCGAGCCCGATCCGCGCGTTCGCGGCCGCCATCGCGCGCTCGGCCGCCGACACGTCCGGGCGGCGTTCGAGCAGCGCGGACGGCAGGCCCGGCGGAATCTTCACCGCGACCGGCACGATCGGCGTTTCCTTGAACGCGAAATCCGCAGGCGCCTTGCCGAGCAGAATGGCCAGCGCATGCTCGGACGCCGCGCGCCGGCGCGCGACGCCGACCGCATCGGCCTGCGCGCTCGCCAGTTCGTTCTTCGCGCGCGACACGTCGAGCTCGCTGATGTCGCCTTCGTTGAAGCGGCGCTGCACGAGCTTCAGCGCCTGCTCGCGCAACTCCACCGTGCGGCGGTACAGGTCCTGATCCGAATCGAGCTGACGCAATTCGAAGTAGTTCTGCGCGACGTCGGCCTGCAACGCGAGCTGCACCGAGCGGAACAGCGCTTCGCTCTGCGCCTGGTCGGCGCGCGACGCCTCGACGTTGCGGCCGACGCGGCCGAACAGGTCGGCTTCGTACGACACCGTGCCCTGCGCGCGCCACAGCGTCGCGTTGGTCGGGCCGGTGCCCTGCGGCTGGAACTGCGACGCCGACGACAGCCCCTCGCGCGTCGGCCCGAAACCAGCGCCGACCTGCGGGAACCATTGCGAGCGTGCCGACCGGGTCGCCGCACGCGCTTCCTCGACCCGCGCGGCCGCGGCCTTCAGGTTCTGGTTCGCGGCGAGCGCCTGCGTCTCGAGCGAATCGAGCACCGGGTCGCCGAACACCTTCCACCATTCGCCGCGATGTTCGCCGTCCGCCGGCTCGGCCGTCTTCCACGTGCCGGCCTGCTCGCCGGCGGCGAGGGTCGGCGCTTCCTTGAACGCGGCGGGCGCCGCCGCGTCCGGACGCTTGTAATCGGGGCCGACCGCGCACGCGGCGAGCAGCGTCGCGAGCAGGGTGCTCGCGGCCGCCACCTTCGCGAAGCGCATCAGGCCGTTCGTGTTGTGCAAGTTATTCATTTTCTGGTCCTCAAGCATCGGGCGCCGGCACGCCGTACCCCGTCGAATCCTTGCCGGCGACGTGGATCTTGCCGCCCGCGAGCGTACGCAGCACGACGTAGAACACCGGCGTCAGCATCAGCCCGAACAGCGTCACGCCGAGCATCCCGAAGAACACCGCGACACCCATCGCATGGCGCATTTCCGATCCGGCGCCGGTCGACGTGACGAGCGGCACCACGCCCATGATGAAGGCGATCGACGTCATCAGGATCGGGCGCAGCCGCAGCCGGCTCGCCTCGATCGCGGCCTCGAGCGGCGTCCTGCCGTCGTGTTCGAGCTCGCGCGCGAATTCGACGATCAGGATCGCGTTCTTCGCCGACAGCCCCACCAGCACCATCAGGCCGATCTGCGTGAAGATGTTGTTGTCGCCCTGTGTGAGCCACACGCCCGTCAGCGCCGACAGAATGCTCATCGGCACGATCAGGATCACCGCGAGCGGCAGCGTCAGGCTTTCATACAGCGCGGCGAGCACGAGGAACACGAGCAGCACGCTGATCGGGAACACATACATCGCCGAATCGCCCGCGAGGATCTGCTGGTACGTGAGGTCGGTCCATTCGAACCGCACGCCGCGCGGCAGCGTCTCGTGCGCGATGCGCTCGACCGCGGCCTGCGCCTGCCCCGACGAGAAGCCGGGCGCCGGGCCGCCGTTGATGTCGGCCGCCGTGTAGCCGTTGTAGCGCACGACCATTTCCGGGCCGAACGTCGGCGTCACCGTCACCAGCGACGACAGCGGCACCATCTCGCCCTTGTCGTTGCGGGTCTTCAACTGCAGGATGTCGTCCGCGCGCTGACGGAACGGCGCATCGGCCTGCACGCGCACCTGGTACACGCGCCCGAAGCGGTTGAAATCGTTCACGTACAGCGAACCGAGATACACCTGCATCGTGTTGAACACGTCGGTCACCGGCACGCCGAGCTGCTTCGCCTTCACGCGGTCGAGATCGACGTTGAGCTGCGGCACGTTGATCTGGTAGCTCGTGAACAGCGGGCCGAGTTCAGGCGCCTGCTGCGCGCGCTTGATGAAGTCGTTGGTCGCATCCGACAGCTTCGCGTAGCCGACCGCGCCGCGATCCTCGATCTGCATCTTGAACCCGCCGAGCGTACCGAGGCCGAGCACCGGCGGCGGCGGGAACACCGCGACGAACGAATCCTTCATCGCGCTGTACTTCTGGTTCAGCGCACCCGCGATCGCGCCGGCCGACAGCGCCTTGCCGTGCCGTTCCGAGAACGGCTTGAGCGTGACGAACACGATGCCCGCGCTCGAGCTGTTGGTGAAGCCGTTCACCGACAGCCCCGGGAACGCGACCGCGCTCTCGACGCCCGGCTGCTTCAGCGCGATCGAACCCATGTCGCGGATCACCTTCTC
>NZ_BCPP01000430.1:0-5763 GCF_016586125.1 Burkholderia sp. E168m23 | reverse complement strand
CGCCGAGCGTCGCGTTGCTGATCGCGTACGTCAGCAACGTCCAGCCCTTGGGCGACATCGGCATGTTGATCGCAACGCCGGACGCGATGAACAGTGCAACGACGTCCGGCACCTGGCTGACGACGGCCAGCCCCATCGGCGTGAGTTCGGCATCCGGCATCGCGTAGCGCTGCTTCGCCGTCTTGTCATACGGACGCGCGCCCTGCTTGAGCAGCGCGCTGACGCGCGCCAGGTTCCGCGGGGTTTTATCCGCCGCGTAGTCGCCCATGGCGACCATCAGCTTCCATTCCTTGCCTTCCAGCGCGTAGCTTGCACTGGACAACGCCATTCCGGCGCACAGGCACGCCACCCCCCGTGCCAGCACGGTAGCGGCTTTTTTCGTTCTCGACCGCATGAACGCTCTCAGTATCGTTGTGTGTATTCGTGGCGCTGTCGCGCGCCGACATGATCGACGAAATACCGCACACGCACAATGTTCGCGCGATACCTTCTAAAGACAGGACGGGAAAGCAATCAGGAAGACGAGGATGGGAAGCGACGCGTGTGGCCCGCTGCGAATGTCCGGTGCGCGCCGGACCGGGCAACCCCGACCCGGCGCTCCGGGCAGCCGACCTCGTATCGGCGGCGCGGCGGATCTTCTTCTGTTCTTCACTACGTCTGCTCTCAGGTTCACTGCATTTTTTTCCTCACCGCGTCGGGCCATTATCCGCTCAATTCAGCCGAAGTAAAACGTTTGCGGTTGCACCATGGCTGTTATACCGGCGATTCGGCAACAATCTTTCCAAATGCTTACGGTCATTTCGACGCGATAGCACCCAGGTTGCATTCATTGCGGCGTTCCTTTTAAATGGAACTGGTTCCATTCATTGAATCGGCCATGTTCGTGCGTGACGAGCAGCCGCGTGCGCGTCATGATGCCGATTCAGGATCGAGGATCATTCCGCTCAGGATTCGCATCGCCCGTCCTTCCCGGACACCCCGTCAAACGAGACCGTCATGCCCGATTCCGCCTCCCTGCAGCACCTGTTTCCCGCCTTGCAAGAGATTCCCGCCGAATTCCGGCTGGCTTCGCCGATCCACCAGCGCGTGTCGCTCGTCGACGGCGAATTGCGCCCGTGGGACGGCGCAACCAAGACCGTGCTGTCGCCCGTGTGCGTGCGGCAGGCGGACGGCAGCGTCGAGCAGGTCGAGATCGGCAGCTACCCGGTGATGGGCGAAACGGAAAGCGACGCGGCGCTCGACGCCGCCGTGCGCGCGTACGACGCCGGCCGCGGCGAGTGGCCGACGATGAAGGTCGAGCAGCGCATCGCGTGCATGCAGGACTTCATCAAGCGAATGGTCGCGCAGCGCGAACTCGTCGTGAACCTGATCATGTGGGAGATCGGCAAGAGCCTTGCCGATTCGCAGAAGGAATTCGACCGCACCGTCACGTACATGACGCAGACGATCGACGCGCTGAAGGAGCTCGACAACGCGAACTCGCGCTTCGTGATCGCGGAAGGCACGATCGGCCAGATCCGCCGCACGCCGCTCGGCGTCGTGCTGTGCATGGGCCCGTACAACTATCCGCTGAACGAAACCTTCGCGACGCTGATCCCCGCGCTGCTGATGGGCAACACCGTGGTGTTCAAGCCGCCGCAGTACGGCACGCTGCTGTTCGAGCCGCTGCTGGAAGCGTTCCGCGATGCGTTCCCGAAGGGCGTGATCAACACGATCTATGCGCCGGGCGCGGTGGTCGTGCCGCACATGCTCGCGTCGGGCAAGATCAACGTGCTCGCGCTGATCGGCTCGAGCAAGGTGGCCGATCACCTGAAGAAGCAGCACCCGAAGTCGCACCGGCTGCGCGCGATCCTCGGCCTCGACGCGAAGAACGCGGCGATCGTGCTGCCCGACGCCGATCTCGACCTCACCGTGAAGGAGTGCCTGCTCGGCGCGCTGTCGTTCAACGGCCAGCGCTGTACCGCGCTGAAGATGCTGCTCGTGCATCGTTCGATCGTCGACGAATTCCTGAAGCGCTTCACCGCCGCGCTCGAACAGTTGAAGATCGGCATGCCGTGGGAAAAGGGCGTCAGCATCACGCCGCTGCCCGGCATGCATCGCACCGCGTACATGACCGACGCGATCGATGACGCGAAGGCGAAAGGCGCACAGGTCGTCAACCATCAGGGCGGCGAATTCAGCAAGACGCTGTTCTACCCGGCCGTCGTGTATCCGGTGTCCGAAGGGATGAAGCTGTACCGCGAGGAGCAGTTCGGGCCGATCATTCCGGTCGCGCCGTTCGACGACGTGGAAACCGCGCTCGACTACGTGACGACGTCGGAGCACGGCCAGCAGGTCAGCATCTTCGGTTCCGATCCGGCGCAGATCGGCGCGCTCGTCGATCCGCTCGTGAACCAGGTGTGCCGCGTGAACATCAACTGCCAGTGCCAGCGCGGGCCCGACGTGTTCCCGTTCGCGGGACGCAAGGATTCGGCGGAAGGTACGCTGTCGGTGAGCGACGCGCTGCGCGCGTTCTCGATCCGCTCGATGGTCGCGGCGAAGCAGACCGACAGCAGCAAGCAGCTGCTCGACTCGATCGTGTCGGATCACCACTCGAAGTTCATCAATACGGGCTTCATTTTCTGAAGCCGGCTTGACTGATACCGGAGCCTCCGTCGCACGCTAATGCGGCGGAGCGCTTCCGGCACACGCTGCGCGGGCTAGACGTTCGTCACCAGCAGCCGAACGCCCGCCACGCCGAACACGACGGCCAGACACGCTTCCATCGCGCGCCGGCCGCGCACATACAACCGGCGCGCCCCGTCCATCGAGAACACCAGCGCATAGCCGCCGAACACCAGGCAGCCGATCGCCAGACAGCCCGGCACGACGGCGCCATGCGCGCCGCCCGCGCCGTTCGACGACAGCGCGACGATCGACACCCACACGAGAATCGCCTTCGGATTGGTCAGGTGCAGCATCGCGCCGCGCACGTAGAAGCGCGACAGCCGCTGCTCGCGCGCCGCGTTCGCCGCTGCCGCCGGCGGCCCCGCCAGCGCCGTGCGGCCCGACTTGAACGCGAGCCACAGCAGGTACAGCCCGCCGAACACCTTGATCGCGACCAGCAGCTTCGACCACGCGAGCAGCGCGGCCGAGATGCCGAGCGCCGCCACCGTCGCCCAGCACATCGACCCTGAAATCACGCCGAGCGCGAATGCGAGCGCCGCCTTGCGGCCCTGGTTCGCGGCGACCGACATGATCGCGAGATTGCTCGGCCCGGGGCTGGCCGTGCCGATGAAATAGGCCGTGTAGGCGAGCAGCAGGTTGGCCGAGAAGAAGGTGTGGACGTTCATGCGAACCTCGCGGGGATGATCGGGAGATTGTTGGCAAACCCGCGCCGTCTGCCCATGGACAATTACGCGGCCAATCGCTGGGCCAGTTGCGTGGCCATGCAACCAATCGCCGCGCCGAACCGTCTCTGTTTTGAAACAACTGGCGCGTTCGCCGCCGGTTCGCGCGATGCGGCGGCGTGCGCTCCATGCAGCCGTTTCACGTCGGCGAACGCACGGCGGGCATGGCCGCACCGCGCGGCACGCATCGTTCCGGCCATTCGCCGGCACGAGCGCGCGATGCGCCGGACGCCCGCGTTACGTTACATCCGTGAAGCATTTCGCGTCGCCGCGCCGCGTCAGGCGCCCGACGTCGCTTACCTGCCGCCCGTAGATGCCCTCCTCGATCGCCTGCGCGATCCAGTCCCGGCGGGACTCGCCGACCGACGCCGGATCACGGCTCAACATTGCTCAACAATCGTCCGGCGGGGCTGGTACGGAATCTGCATTCCGTTCGGGCAGAAGCCGCGCCCGGTACCGCGCGGACATGATTTCACCCTCGGGCGCTCCCACGGATACGCCCGTACGATATGCACACGCAGCGAGGCTCTTCATGGATGCGCAGCCCAATTCGTCCGATACGTCATTCCAGCTCTTCCTCGCGAAAGTGCTCGAACAGCCACTGCCCGACTGGACCGAAAAACAGCAGATGGAACTCGAGATGGCGCGCACGCTGTCGACGCAAATGGTCACGCTCGCCGAAGACATGCGCGGCCGCACGCCCGATCTTGCTCGTTGCCTCGTGCTGCTCCGCTACGCGAAGGTGCTCGACTTCATGCTGACGTCGCTCGCCGCGCACCGCGACATCCATCCGCAGACGCTGCGCACGCTGTTCCGGCTCGCGAACCTGAAGGTCGACGATGCGTATCCGGTGTGAGCGGACGCAAGGGATCGGGCGCCGCGCACGACCGTCGCGGCAACGCCGGCCATGCGCGATTCGCGCGAATGTCGGATAACCTCGCCGCATGAGCGTTAGAAATAGAAACCGGACATCCCGGCTCGCCGGCGAATTCGGCTTCTTCGTGAAGCAATACGGTCGCAACGCGCGGAAGCATCCCGATCGAACGATCGCCGCTACGATCACGACACCGAGCGCATGATGAAGCGACTGTCGCCGGCCGATCGCGCCGATCTGCTGGCCGACGGCGAACGGGACGTCACCCCTGGCTCCCCCTGACTTGCCCCACTCCACACGCACGGCCCGCCTGCCCCTCCACGCAAACGGAGGTACAATCGCGCGCCATGAACGCACTTCGCCGCTTCCTGCTCCGGCCAGGCGTCGCACGACAGTGGCTGTGGGGGTTCCTCCTCGTGACGCTGCTGTCCCGCGCGCTGATGTCGGGCGCCGTGATGCTCGATCCGGACGGTCCGGATGCGGGCTCGGTGGTGCTGTGTTCAGGCCAGGGCCCGCTGATCGTCACCGCCGCCGCGCTGGCCGCCCGCTTCGACGCGAGCGCGCCGATCACGCCGGCCAACGATGCGCTGGCGCTCGTCGATGCACTGAAGCACGACGCGCACGCCGACAAGGCGGCGTCTTCCGGTAACGGCGACAGCCTGTGCGCATTCGGCGCCGCGCTGTTCACCGCGATCGCATCGTTCGTGCTGCTGGTGCTGCTGTTTCCCGCGGCGCCGCCGCGACGCTTTCGCGTTCACTTCGACAGTCTTCCTTTCGTGCGATCGGTATTCGACGATCGCCCGCCCTCCCGCGCCCCTCCTCGGTTCTGCTGAACGTTCCGCCCAGTGGCGCAGGCACGTCGACGTGCCTGCGCGTTCACGCCGTTCGTTTCACCCGACCTGATTCACGCGTTCACCCGCCTGCCCGCATCGCGCGGGCGACGCCGCCCTGCGCCCCGTTTGCGCAGCGCACCGCGCCGCCTGCTGCGGCGATGCCCGCACGCGGGTGCGACGCACGTTGACGGCCGCCGGCCCGCGCCGGCCCCGCCGCTCGACGAACCGAGGAGTTCACACCATGTCGACCACCGTCGATCGGGCCATCTCGCCCGCCCGTTCCGCCAGCGCCGGTTACCGGACGCTCTGGCGCTGGCACTTCTACGCCGGCCTGTTCGTGATGCCGTTCCTCGTGATCCTCGCGATCACCGGCACGCTCTATTGCTTCCAGCCGCAGATCGAGCCGCTGCTGTACCCGCACCGGCTGGTCGTCGAACCGCGCGCGACGCCGCGGCTCGATGCCGACACGCTGCTCGCCCGCGCCCGCACCGCGATGCCGGCCGACGCCACGGCGGTTTCCGTGCAGGTCTCCACCGCGCCGGACCGCAGCGCCGAGTACGTGTTCCGGTTGCGCGACGGCAGCCGCGAGAGCGTGTACGTGAACCCGTACGACGGCAGCGTACTCGGCACGCTGAGCGTCGAGAACCGCTTCATGCAGGTCGACCGG
>NZ_BCPP01000429.1:0-5775 GCF_016586125.1 Burkholderia sp. E168m23 | reverse complement strand
AAGCAGCCGAAGCCGGGCGTGTTCGACCTGAGCGGCACGCGCGAGGCGCCGGTGCCCGCCGCCGTGCGCGCGGCGGATTTCGGTTCGGACAACAAGCCGTGGGTGAAGCCGCGTCTGGCACGCCGGGGATGGCAGCCGACGGTGCTGACGCTGGTGGCCGGTCTCATACTGGGTTCCGTGGGCCTGGCGGGCGCGCACGCGTTTCATGGCGGCAGGCGCGCCCCGGCGCGAAACACCGTTTATCAGGCGGCGATCGCGACGACGCCGGCCCGGAGCGAGACGGCATCCGTGATCGTGCCCGCTGACCCGGACGACGCGTCGGGCACTGCAGCCGCGGCGGCTGCCACGGCAATCGGCGTACGGGCGGCCGCACGCGATGAAGCCGCGCCGATGCCGGGTGCATCGGCCGGGACGCCTTCCGAGCGGAAATCCGCGAGCACGGCGCGCAGGAAATCGGTGCGCCCGGAAACCGCTCGCGAGCGTCTCGCCGCGGCGGCTCCCGCGTCGGGCGCGGCATCGCGCACGCATGCCGAGCGTCAGGACGACGCATCGTCGGCCGCGTCGCGGCCGGCTCATGCCGCCGTCGGCATGACCGCCTCGGAGTTCAAGCAATGGCTCGCCGAAACGCGCGAGCCGGCGCGTGCGGCATCGGCCGACGTGTCGCCGGGCACGGATCTGCAGGTGGCGTTGCCGAGTCACACCCGTCTCGTCGAAGCCGGAAGCGCAGGTACGCAATGACGTTCGACCGCCTGATCCCCGAAATCCTGTTCGGCTTCATGGGTCTCGTCGGCATCATCAATCCGTTCGGGATGGCATTCGTGTTTCTCGAGCGCACGCAGTCGCTGACCGAGCCCGAACGCGCGCTGCTGTCGAAAAAGCTCGGGCGAAACGTTTTCTTCACGCTGCTCGTGATCTTCTTCGTCGGCGCGCCGGTGCTGAACTTCTTCGGCATCTCGATGGAAGCGTTGCGAATCGGCGGCGGCTTCGCGGTGGCCGTGGCCGGCTGGTCGATGCTGAATGTGCCGGATGTCTCGACCGACGCGTCGATGGCGCAGGGCAGCGATTTCCCGAATCTGATGTCGCGCGCGTTTTTTCCGATGACGGTGCCGCTCACGATCGGCCCCGGCTCGATCGCGGCCGGTATCGCGCTGCATGCGAACCGTTCGCACGGCGTGAAGGATTATGTGCTGTCCGGCGTGATCTCGGTGGCGGTCGCGGCGCTGGTCGCGTTCGCGATCTGGCAGATCTACAGCCGTGCGACGACGCTGGCGCGCTATCTCGGCAGCGAAGGGACGAAGGTCGCGATGCGCGTCTCCGCGTTCCTGCTGCTGTGCGTGGGCGTGCAGATCATGCTGACGGGATTGGCGGCATTCGCGCAGATGCTGGGCGGGCACGCGGGGTGAGGGATCCCGGCAACGGCCGATCACGCGTCTGAACCGCGTGGGAGCATGAATTTCTCGAGGCGATTGTTGCTGAGGTCGGTGTGTTCGTGCGTCAAATCCGATCAGGGGCCGCCATGCGAACCAGCGTGACAAGCGATTGACGACGATCTTGATACGAAAACCCCCCAGGTAGCCGAACCCGGAATGGACAAGGCTGATTTGTTCCGAGAGGCAATCAAGACGTTCGTGCGTGTCCGGGAGATCTTGCCGATGCTGCCCGTCGCATTACGCCAGCGACGACGGAAGCTACTCGGGACAGGGCTGATTCTTGCCGCGGCTATCGCGCGTGGCGGCCTTTGGCGGGCACGCTGCGGTGCGCATGGGTGTCCGGCGCACGTTGCGCGGGAAGCGCGACGCCGCAGTGCGGGCAGCACGGCCCGTTGCCGTCGCTTGGCCGCGTGTTCGCCCTGGCGCGCTCCATCGCCGAGGCAACGAGTTCGGCGCCCATGATCCCGGTCGGAAACGCGATGATCCCGTAGCCGAGCAGGATCGCGCACGACGTGATCAACCGGCCGAGCGGCGTGACGGGCGTCAGGTTGCCGTAGCCGGTCGTGCTCATCGTCACGGCCGCCCAGTAGACGCCCACCGGAATGCTCGTGATCCCGTGCTCGGGCCCTTCGACCAGAAAGATCACGGTGCCGAGAATCACGACGAGCACGAACATCCCGCCGATGAACACGAAGATCTTGCGCCGCGCGCGCGTGAGCGCACGGATCAGCATCTGCCCTTCCTCGAGATAGATCGACAGCCCGAGGATGCGGAACACGCGCAGCAGACGCAGCAGCCGCACGTCGATCAGCGCATGCAGGCCGGGGAAGAAGAACGCGAGATAGGTCGGCAGCACCGACACGAGATCGACGATGCCAAAGAAGCTGCGCGCATACGCGACCGGCTTCTTCGCGGTGCAGAGGCGCAGCAGATACTCGGCGGAAAACAGCAGCGTGAACGCCCATTCGGCCGCGTAGAGCGCATGGCCGTATTGCGCGTGCAGCGTCTGCACGCTGTCGGCCATCACGACGAGCACGCTCGCGACAATGAGCGCGAGCACCGCGATGTCGAGCTTGCGCAGGAAAGCAGGGCGGCGCGCGACATGCGCGAGGGCATTGCGCGCCGTATCGAAGGAGGACTGGATCAGTGAAATCATGTGCCGCAGTGTACGGACGGCATCTCGCCGGGCCAATCGGACCTGTCCGATATGAGCTGTATGAGCCGGCCCCGATCTTCTTTCGTGCCCTGTTTCCAGGGATGCGCCGGAAACCATCAACGTTGACGCAATGGTGCGTCCCGAGTTGGTGCCGCTCAGACTATCGGTGCCGTTCTAAGTCTTAACGCATGAGCTTCGCAGATTTGCACCGAGCCGTATCAGTGCTCGTTGAGCGTAGTCCCGAGACGTTGTGTGCTGTGCCCGCTCAATGCAACTGATATGCCCTGCGCGCACGACATGAGACGGGACGGAAAACCACGCGGTGTCCCTCTAGACCTGTTCGATCAGGAATCGCTCGCGTTTTTTCCCCTTGATCCAGCCGGGTTCGCGACCGCGGCCACTCCACGTCGCGCCGGTTTTGGGATCGCGATACCGGGCCGGGATACGACCTTGGCCGACCTGCGGGGCGGAGGCGCTGCGCCGACGCCCAAAGACCTGCTCGGGGGTCAGCGCGTATTCGGCCACACGCGCGCGAACTTCCGCGAGAACGATGTCAAGCTCAGCCAGGCGGGCCTGTTCTGCTTGTTGTCTGAGCTGTTCAGCTTGCGCCTTCAATTCGAGATACGTTGGCATCGAATCGACTCCTATCGGATGAGCTCGCGTCGAAACTGGAAAAGATCGGCGCGTACGACCGATTAAACCGGCTCGCGAAAGCGAGGGTGCGTGCGTTCAA
This sequence comes from Burkholderia sp. E168m23, assembly GCF_016586125.1. NCBI lineage: Bacteria > Pseudomonadati > Pseudomonadota > Betaproteobacteria > Burkholderiales > Burkholderiaceae > Burkholderia > Burkholderia sp. E168m23. The sequence goes on along the minus strand of NZ_BCPP01000429.1, from coordinate 2,456 downwards.
ATGAATTGTCGCGGAAAATCTCACGCTTCTGACCTCCATAGTCTCGTAGTTGACGATGCGTCGTTCCGCAGCAAACACTGCATCGGCTGGCCGGCGAACGATATGCGGCGACATCGCAAATCGATTGCGTAGCGATTGAGCTGGTTTTTGCGCGCGGTGTTACCGCTTTTGAGTAGGTTGATCCCGTTGAGGCTCAGTGCCGAGGTGATCATGGTCATGAAGAGGTGGACGCATGGAACGCCCCGAGAAGGCTGACTATACGAACGAGCAGTGTTCGCTGTCGCCCGACGAATGCTCGGCGCTGCAAGCGCGCGTGCGGCGAGCAGAACAGGAAGTCGGTCGATTGCACAATCGCCTTGAGCTGAAAACCCAGGAACTGGCTAACTTGACCCGTGCAATTGTCGATTCTTCCGTCAGCCATTGCGATGTCGAGGCGCGATTGCAACGCGAGCTTCACGCGGTGTGCACGGGCATGGGCGGAACCACAATGCCAATGTCTGGTTTGCCCCTTCAAGCTGATTCGCCCGGCAAGCTTGTCACGGTCGAATTGCCTTATACGACAACGATCTTGGGCGTGTTGTTCGAGAGCATGTTCACGTTTTGGGCCGATTGTGATCCTCGACGCCTGCCCAAATCGTCGACCGTGGCGCGTGCCATCGACGAGCGACTTGGGTTTTCTGCTCAGGCCAACGGCGAAGCGTCACGCAGTGCTCAGGCTTATGCATCTGCGATTCGGCCGGACTGGGTGAAAGACACCGATCGCCGACATCATCGCGCGGGCCCGCGCATGTAGCGCGTTCGCGCCGGGCGAGTGTGTTCAAACCCGGCGCGGCGCGCAATCTCGCCGAGATGCCGCCAGTTTCTGGTCGGAAACGGTGTTTGACACCGGCCAGCGGCCTTTCAATGACCGCTGGTATCGGGCGGGGGCACGGACATCGAAAGTGCGACTCACGTGGGATGGGCGCCGAGCCATGTCACGGCGGCCAAAAGCTCGTGCGCGTTGCACCCCAGATTCGTGAACGTCGATCGCGTGAGTTCGATTGCGCCAATCAGGTAAGCTGGACGACCTGCGGTTTCGACAGTGTTGACGACTTGGAGCGCCAGACCGCAACGCTGGTAAAGTCGTGCCACGGCACGTGTCATGGCACCGATGACGCATGTGGCGCCCAGTGACGCGGCGATTGCGAGAATCGAAGGAAACAGCTGCATTCCAGTTGATGCGCGCATGATCGGGTTTGCCCCGCAGCGGGCGGCAAACCGCGACAGTTCCCAGACCGTGGGTGCGCATGGCAAGTCTAGAGCCGCTGAAGGCGCGCACAGTGTCTGGAGCAAATACGGCTGTGTGGTCGGTATCAATCGTGCACACCCGCAAATGTGCTGAGCCTGATCGACCGAGACGACGTGAATCGTACGACCCCGATCAAATTGATCCCATTCGGTCAGGCTCGTCGCGTCCGCTCCGGGTAACTGCCAACCCAGTCGACCTACAAATACGTCGTAGCGGAACACGCCGAGGCGGCGATGCATCATAGTTGGCATGTCGTCGAAACTGCCAGCGAAGATGGATGGCACGATTTTCCCCTCAAACAAAATAGCCGATGCCACGCTATCAAGCGCGTGAGGTGAGGGGAACTAGTTAGGTGGGGAGGTGCGGCGCCGATGAAGTTGACAGGACGCCCGTAGCGAGTCGCCATCGCGATGCATGCGATTGTGCGGGCACGCGCGGGTAAGCTCGAATGTGCTGATGGCGCCACGAGTCCACAATGAGGCCGGTCGATGGTCGGGTGGCCGGCAGGAACTGCCGCAGACGGTCCTGCTGGCCGCTTACACCTGGATCAAACCGGTTGTGACGGCATGCACAGCTGCCGCGGTTCGACTGTTGATGCCCAGAATCTTCATCGCTTCGGCGATATGGTAGTCAACGGTATGGGGCGATATGCCAACAATGGAGGCGATCGCCCATGACGATTTACCCCGGGCAACCCACGCAAGGCACTCTTGTTGGCGCGGGGAGAGTTCAATCGCCGGCTCAGGCCGATGGGGCTTCATCAATCGATGGAGCTCTTGATGAAAGAGCGCGCCAATTGAGCTCGCGAGGCGCATGTGGACTTCTGTCTTGATCTCCGGCGACGGACTGGCGAGATTCACCAGCAGGATGTCACCGTTGGTCTCGCGAAGCGGGATACTCACGCCACTGGTTAATCCCGCGTCGCGTGCCTCACCGAGCACGCGTTGCTCGATGCGATTCAAGCCTCTGATGTCGGCCCATCGATAGGGTGTGGCACGGGCAAACGCCATCCGATGGACCGGATCGACCGGACCGTAGTCTCGTTGCGCGTAATGGGCGACCCAATGATCCGGATAGCGTGCGCAAAGCGTCTCGACCGCCATCGAGCGGCCGTTTCCCGTGTGTCTTCGTGAGACTCGGCTGATGGCAAAGCGTGGGAAGCCCAACT
>NZ_BCPP01000428.1:0-5781 GCF_016586125.1 Burkholderia sp. E168m23 | reverse complement strand
CTGGTTCCGCTGGTTCCGCTAGTTCCGCTAGTTCCGCTAGTTCCGCTAGTTCCGCTAGTTCCGCTAGTTCCGCTAGTTCCGCTAGTTCCGCTAGTTCCGCTAGTTCCGCTAGTTCCGCTGGTACCGCTCGTGCCACTTGATCCACTCGTGCCGCTGCTTCCACTCGTGCCACTTGATCCACTCGCGCCACTAGTACCGCTGGTCCCGTTCGTCCCGCTCGTACTCGTCCCGATGTTGTTACCGGCCAGCGTCGGTGCCGTAATGTCGCCGCCGCCGCATGCCGCGAGCGCGCACGCCGCGGCAATGGCGGCGAACGCAACGTTCGCCTTGATGAAGTGATCTTGCATGGAAGCCCCCGTTCGCTATTCAGCGCGATCACCCCAACAAGCATCTACCGTGCCATTTCCAACGGCCTCCTTCACAATTTCACAATCACCCTGCGATAGCCGTCCGCGCCGCACTGCGCGGCATGGCGCATCACGTGCGGATCGTGCCTCGCGGCGCGGTCCGCCCTGGCATTCCGATAACGCCGACGTAACACCGGCCCTGCGTTACGTAGCACGAACCAGGAAAAACCGACGTCGTCCATCCGTACACGGGCCACATAGTCGTCACGGTCGCTTCACCAGTTTCACGATCGTCAGTGTGCCGTTGACGTTTTCCACTCGAACCCGGACCCTGTCGCCCACATGCAGCGACGGGATCATCGCCGCGTCGCCGGCCTTGAACGCCATCGTCATCGGCGGCATTCCGATGTTGTCGAGGGCGCCGTGCTTCAGCGTCACGAGCTGGCGGCCGGCGTCGATTTCCTTGACTTCGGCATCGGTCAGCTTCGTATCCGGCACCGACATGGTCGTGTCGGCTGACCTCATGCCGGACATGTCGCCACTCGCGAGCGTCGACGTCGCAACGATCGCCGTCGCGCACGACACGACGACGGCGTGAAAACAGGTTTTCATCGAGCGTCTCCCGTCGGGCCCGGCGCGTTTCCCCCGCCAGTCGGCGCTACGCATCACACGATCAACGTCACACCGGCCCATGCGATCAGCACGGCACCCAGCACACGGCCGATACGGTCGCCGCCGGGCAGCACCTTTTCCACGAACACGAACAGCGACAACGCGACGATCCATACGACGTTCATCACGCCGCCGACGAACAGCAGCGCCATCAGCAACCAGCAGCAGCCCACGCAAACCATGCCGTGCCGCGCACCCAGCAGGAAACTGCCGGCAACGCCCGGACGCCAGTGCGCGACCAGGAATGCCGCCGGCGCACGGCATTGCCGCAGGCACGCACGTTTCAGCGGCGAGAATTGGTAGAGTCCGGCCAGCGCCAGCACGATCGCGGAAAGAAGCGCACTCTTCGACCACAGCATCATCGCGGAGATCAGCCCGGCCGGCTGCAGCAGCGCCTGAAGCAACGCCGCGCCGATCGAGAACGCCAGCCATGTCGTCAGATAGCCGGCCAGCAGCGCGACCGACGTGAACGCCGATCCCGCCGCCCCGTCGCCGTGCTGCCGCAGCACGCGCCGGTACAGCATCACGAGCGGCGCCGCGCCGGGCGTCATCATCGCGATCATCATCACCCACCACATCGCGATCACGGTCGGCAGAGACGGGTCCATGCTGCCCATGCCGTCCGCCAGCCGATGCGGAAACAGCGCGACGGTCGTCATCTCCCGCGCCGACATGCCAGTTCCCGCACCCGTCCACAGATAGAACCAGCACAGCCCCACGAGCGCGGCCATGCCGAGCAGCGTGACGGCCCGCTCGCGCGCGAACCAGGAGTCGAACGGCGTCATGCCGCGGCGCGATGCCGGATCAGCCCGTGATTGTTCAGATGCAGCCGCGCGAACTGCGCATAGGTTCCGTCGAGATTCAGCGCGATGTTGCCCTGCGAGCGCCCCGTGCCCGAACCGATCTCGGCCAGCTCGTATTCGAAACCGTGCGGCAGGTCGATCCGCACGCGATGCTCGGCCCCCGTCACCGGATTGCGGATGGGTTCGCCGGCCGCATCGAACACACCGTCGACGTGAATCCGGCCGCGCCGCGCATCGACATCGACGTCGAAATCGATCTTCGTGAAGATCGGATCGAACGCGTGCTCGAGCGTCGACGCATACACCGAGAACATCGTCGCGAATGGATCGGTGTCCTGACCGGTCATGATCTTCAGCACGGCATCGCGCTGCGCCGGACTGGCACGCTCGTCGACGATCGGCTGGCACTTTCCCTTGCCTTCGTGCACGGCGCCCGGCCACTGGAACACCACCGCGATCCTGACGCCGTCGAGCACCACGTCGCCGTAGTGGCCGCTGTCGATCGAAATCGCCCCCATCGCTTCGCAGTTGCCGTTGGTCGGCAGCGCATTGAACTGACAAGGGCAACCGTATGAGCAATTGCAGCTGATCATTTCGGTTCCCTGAATTTCCCACGGCGTCATGGCTCCACCTCGCGCGCTGAAACGGACGAACGCTTCGAATCTAGTGCACGGGGTGAGGGAAAGCAAAGCGGGAATGGCGGCGTGAAAACCGCGCGTTGCGGCCTCACGTAAGACGTTTCGGGATGCGTTCCCGGGGCTGTTCCCGAAACCGTCCCGCCAGCGTGTTCTCACACGATCAGCGATGCGACGATCGCACACCACACCGCGCCTGCACCGCACAGAAACACGCGCCGTGCGACGAACATTCGCGATTCGTCGTCAGGTGTTTTCATCGGCGACGTCGCGAGAAACGGCACGCTGGCCAGGCATGCGAACCCCGCCAGCGCCGGCACGATCACGACGTAGTCGCCGAATCGCCAAGGCAGCGCCTCGTGCAACCCCCAGTAGCCGAGAAACAGCATGCCCATCGAGAACATCGTCGCCGCGGCCGAACTGAGCGCGACCACCGATCCTGTCGGAAATTGCACGGGAACCTCCCTTCGCGCGGCGCGCGATGCAACGCCTCTCGCCGAAGATCAACATCATCTCGTCCGCCGGCAACGAAGTCGGGCATTCGGGCGCGAATGCATCGAGCGCATCGTCTCCGCTCCTCAGCGAATGCGCGTTGTCACGGATTGACAGAGTCAGCCTGATCGAGCGGTCATGTCGTACTCGTCCAAGAGGACGCGCGTGACGCCGTCAACCCGGCTTTTTCGTGCCCTGCGCAACGGAAATCCATCCGACCACCGCCGCGGCGACCCAGCAACAGGTGATCATCAGGTCCAGATCCATCAGTCCCTGGAAATTCGTACTGTTTTCGAAACTGCAGCGCTGATGGCCCCTGACCCACATGCAGCCGCTGATCAGTTGCTGGATGTGCATGTAGACGCTGTACACGGCAACGGCCGAAGCGATGACGGCGACCCGCAGGCTTATGCTCTTTTTCATTGACGCTGAAGGCGTGGGATGATCTCCCGGCGATCTTAAGCCAATGGCGATGCGTGACGCAATCGATCCGGTATCGAGCCGATCGACCGGCACGCGTAAAAGGACATCGATCTCGCAGCGGCAACGCGGACCACCATGACGAAACAAGACACGATCGCACTGATCGTCGATCCCGACAGCGGCGAGCGGATTCGCGACATCGCCGCGCACGCACGGCATACGTCGCGTCGCTCGGTTGCCTCACGACACGTGCCGGCATGCCCGCGCAAGCAGCACGCCGCGCGGTACGTCGGTGTCGGTGCTGATCGCCGCACGCGCCGTCGGCCTGCGCGTGGCGATGTTCGCCGGCGCGGCGGTTCAATTGACGGGCGCAGTGGTATCGGCAGTCAGCGTGCGGCGGGCGGCATGACGCGCCCCATCCGTGCCAGGCATGCACGGCGCCCCTTCATTCAGCGATGCTTCCCGCCATGCTTGCGCGCCCGATGCTCGGCGCGCTTGTGCAACAGCACCGGCATCAGTTCCTCGATGTACTGCCGCGCCTGCCCGCGTGTGACGATCTCGCTGAAGCGCTGATGCGCCCTGTCCTGGCCGACGAGCGCCGCATGCGCTTTCCTCAGGATGTGCAGATAAGCGATCAGGCTCGTGCCGTCGCGTACGGGCAGCGCATCACGCGGGTCCGGAGTCGGGGCGGTACTCATGTTCCAATCCTTTGCGGACAATCCGTCCGGCACGTCGCCGTGACGAGCGCGAGCAGGTCGTTGGCGAGACGATCGCGGTCGGTCAGCGGTGCGAGGCCGAACAGCCGCTCGAGCGTCGCGGCCACCGACGCGTGGTCATACGGCGTGTGATCGACCTGCCCGGCCGCGACCCACGGCGAAATCACGATCGCCGGCACCCGCACGCCGTACACGTCGAAGCCGAAGCCGCTCGCGTTCAGCGTCGCGGGTGCGCCATCGTTGGGCGGCGGCGCGACGCCCGGCCTGACCGAATCGTAGAAGCCGCCGTGCTCGTCGTAGAGGATCACGAACAGGCTGCTGTTCCATACCGGCGAGTTGCGGATCGCGTTGTACACGCGCGCGGCAAGCTGGTCGCCGCCGGCCAGCCCGTCCATCGGGTGCTGCGAGCTGCCGTTCCGGTAAGTGCCGTGCACGATGTCGCCATAACCAGGCTCGATGAACGTGTAGCGCGCGGTGTAGCCGGCCGCGAGATCGGCTTCGAAATGCGCGAGATCATCGACGTCGAAGAAGCTGATGCCCTTCAGCGATGCGACCTGCGGCACGTGGCCGAGCGGGTCGCCGGACTGGTCCTGGTAGATGCGCCAGTTGTCGTCGCCGAGCGAATCGAAGATCGAACCCTTCGGATAGTGGAAGCCGTCGAGCGTATCCCATCCGGCCATTTCCTCCTTGGTCGGCGAATGGTCGAGCCCGGCCGACGACGCGCCATGCAGGAAAAAGCGGTTCGGCCAGGTCGGCCCCGGCATCGACGCATGCCACGCGTCGCACAGCACGAACGCATTCGCGAGCGCGTACAACGACGGGACTTGCGCCGCGGCATCAACGCCCTGCATGATCTTGGCCGCGTCGGCCGGCTGCGGCGGTGCGCCCTCGGAATGCGACGTCGCGTAGTTCGACACGAACCCCGAGTTGTCGATGTTCGGATAGGGCTGCCCTTTCACGAACGGCCTGCCCGCGCCGCAGAGCTGTTCGAGCACGTCGGTGAATTCGTGGCACGGATCGGTCGGCATCCGGTCAGGCGCGCCGCCGCCGAACGGATAGACCGTGCCGCCGTACGCGTTGCTGTTGCCGGGCGACGCGGCGACGATGTCGGCGATGCCCGACAGCGCGAACAGGTGATCGAACGAACGGTTCTCGAGCATCAGCACGAACACGTGCTGGATGCGATCCTGAACCGGCGAGGATGCGGGGGCTGCGTCTGCACTCATGGCGCCTCCTGGCGTCGCGCGACGAACGTCGGGCTGGCACGACCGTTGGCCCGCTGAAAGCACTGAATGGATTGAAAACCACGCACGGGCCGTGAATTGCCGACGAGTGTACGGCCGCGCCAGCTCGTGCGTAAAGCCGCAGGCTGACGGCGTCGTAGCGCATGCGCTCAGTCGCTGGCCGGTGCGGACGACGATGCGCTTCGCCGCGTGTGCGGCTCGTGACGGGGCCTGTCGGCGCGCTGGGCCAATGCCAAGTTGCGGCAAAACCGCGAGCGCATGACATCCGAACGCGCGGCTTGTGACGATACCGAATTGCGGGCACTACCCGACGCAGGAATGCCTGTCGTATTTCGCGATGGTGATCGAGGATTTTTCGCAGGACGCGGCCGCCTCAGCGTGGTACCCGCGCGGCGCCGGTAAAGGCGGGAGAAGCAGAAGAAGCCGCCGCGGCGCGATGGCGCCGCCGG
>NZ_BCPP01000427.1:0-5855 GCF_016586125.1 Burkholderia sp. E168m23 | reverse complement strand
AAACTCACCCGTGTACAAATACTGATTCAACGCCCTGTAGTACGCATCCCTGCTCGCCTGCGGAACTTTTGCAGCATCAAACATTTGCTCGGACAGCGCCTGCATTTCTCGATTGCTTACGGCTTCCCAATCAACTTTTCCACCAACTGGGCGCCCGGTTTTCATAGTCAACCAATCTCGGTACGCAGCCTTTGTCGCAGCATGCGACTCAGCGGACAAAGCAATTGTTGGCGATTTAATCGGATATTTCCCACCGTAATCTGGAACATTCTTGGCCATCCATACATCGAGTACTCCATGGTGGTTTTCTAAAGGCGAATTGCTTGGTCGATATGGAACAACATCGTACTCTTTAACGTCCTCGCAGCCGCTCAATCCCAGCGGATCAACCCACGCGTCTGGCGCGTGCACATAGCCTTGCGTTCTAAATCCACCTTCAAGGCCAATCGGATCGCAACTAAGATACTGCCCTGAATCTGGATCGTAGTATCGATTCAGGTTGTAGCACAGTCCCGTCTCGTCGTCGGCCCATTGACCGGGAAAACGCAACGTCGTATCGATTGAAATTGCCGCGCCCTGCGCATCGTTCGCTGCTCGTCTGGCCGGCAGCGGTTTCCCCCACAGCGAGTACGCCCCCTTCCACACAGTCGTGCCATGTTCGTCGAACGCCGCCTTTGGCAAACCGACCTGGTCCGTCAGAATTGAAAAGATACCGCTGTCGGTCTCCTGCGCGAGCGGCGAGAAACTGCCCGGCTCGATATGCCAGGTCACGACTTGGCCCGTCGTACCATCCCGCTGCTCGATCCAGCGCTCGGCAAGCATCGGACCGTCCCACAGGAACCTCACCGTTTCACGGCCGCCGACTTGCTGCTTCTCGATCCGGCGATTGAAAGCGTCATAGCGATACGCCCAAACACCGCGCTCGGGCGTAACGACCTTCACGAGCCGATTGAGGCCATCCCACGTGTATTGCCACGTTTTCGGCCTGAACCCCGGCTGTTCGACCGTCTTCTCGATCGTGCGGCCACGTGCATCGTATTGATAGCGTGCGTAGCCAACCTGTTCCGGCAGACCTCCGCGGCGATAGTGGTGGGCATCCACAGGTGCCCGTTGCCCGTGCGCGGCAATGTTCATCACAGCGTCATAGCGGAAGTGCTCGCTTGGCTGCAGCAGACTTTCTGCGGAGATGATCTGGCCGCGCTCATCGCGCTGGTAGGTGAGCGTATCCGCGCCGGTGTCCACTCGCTCCAGTTGTCCGGCTGCGTCGTAGTGATAGACCTGCCGCGTCAATTGCTCGAGCGCCCGGGCCGGATCGGCTTGCAACGCATCGAAGGCTACGGCAGGCCCTGCAATCTGCCGGCGTATACGGCCGAGCGCATCGTACTGTTGCTGCGCGACAAAATCTCCCGCCTGCCGCCCGATCTCGCGCCCTAAGCCATCGCGCCGGATCGTCAGCCCGGCGACCTGCGTGAGCGCACCCAATGCATCATAGGCATAGGCCGTCTCCCGCCGAGGCGTCAGCCGAAGGCTCCGCTGGCCGTCCGCGTCGTAGACGTGCCTCAACAGTTCGCCATGCTGATCTTCTCCGATCAAGCGGCCATTCCTGTCGTAGGCAAAGCGCGTCACGTGAACGTGCTCGCCCTGGACCTCCGCCGACGCCAGTCGTCCGCTCGCATCGTAGCGGTAAGCAAGCTTCACGTCGCCGGCATCGATCTCGACGAGCCGGTCGGATGCATCGTACGTATAGCGCCACTGGCCACCGTCGGGCAGTGTCTTCGCCAGCAGGCGGCCGACGGCATCGCGCTCATATCGAGTCGCGCGGCCGCCCCAGTCGATCTCGGCCGCGAGACGCCCGGCCGCGTCGTAGCGGTACGTGTAAGTCTCTCCCAGAGCATTGATGACCTTCGTCAGCCGGGTGGCATGGTCGTACTCGAAACGCGTTGCATGACCGGCCGCGTCGATCGACGCCGTAAGCAAATCGAACGGGCCATAGGTTCGCCGGATCGTACGTCCGAGCGGATCGATCCACTCGACGGGCAGGCTCTCGCTGTTATATCGCGCCCTCGACACCGAGCCATCGGGGCGCGTGATCGCGCTCAGCAGACCGCGCGGATTTGCCGGGCCGTCAGCATAGTCGTAACGCGTCACGTGCCCATCGGGCGACGTCTCCTCCAGCAGCCGACCCAGTACGTCTATCCTGCGCCTGAAGCGCGCACCTGTCGGCAACTCGATGTCGGTCAGCCGCAACCGGTCATCGTAGTCCAGGCGCGTCTCGCGATCACCCTGAACCACCCGCAGCAGTTCGCCTCGGGGGCCGTAGCGATAGGCAGTTCTGTTGCCGTCCGGCTCGGTGCGAGCAATCAATCGATACAGATGGTCATACTCGAGCCTGATCCGGCCGCCGTTCGGCAAACGCGTGCCGGTAAGGCGCTGCTCGTCGTCATAGTCGAACTCGACCATCCTCCCCGAGCTTTCGACGACCGAAGTCAGTTGACCACGCTCGTCGTATCGATAGTCCGTCCGTCGACCCAGCGGATCGATCCGGGCCATCAAGCGACCAAGCTCCCATTCGGAGCGAGTGCAATGGCCGAGCGGATCGGTTTCGGCCGTTACGAGACCTTCATCGTTATAGTCATAGGTCCATTCTCCGTCGACATCGATCACCCGTGTGCGACCGGCCTCGTAGATGAACCGACCTGTGTGATAACCCTGCTGCGTGCCGGTCTCGACGACACGACCAGCGGTGTCGTACCGATATCGAACGTCGGTCTGGTCCGTATCCCGCCACTGGGTCATCCAGCCGTGTTCGTCATACGCGTAGTAGAACTGGCCAAACTGGAAGCTCGCCACGTGGGTAAGCATGCTGTTCTGGTAGTCGTAGTCCACGAGTGTCCGGGAACCGCCGTCCGCATCGTGAAGAACGATCCGTTCCAGCCGTCGGTCGCGCCCGTGACAAACAATCTCGAGCCGATAGCCGTCGCTATGGGCCATACCACTCAAACGGCCGGCAATATCGTACGAGAGAACGATTGCGTTACCGTCGAGGTCCTCGATCCGTTCGAGGCGAGACGAACGCCCATCGACGAGCGGCGCGAAAATACGTAGTTGCCGCGTATCGCGATCGAAGATGCGCGGTTCGAGCCGGCTTCCGACCAGCCGATAGCGCGGCTCGCGCAGGTTGATGCCGTTGAGCGCCATATCCGGCGCGTCAAAGCCGATCACCAGGCCGGCGCCGTCGTGGAATCTCACGAAGCGGCCGCCATCGAACGTCAGTTGTTGCGACCAGTTGTCCGACCAGCGGTGACCGAGCAATCCATGGTCGTCCGATCGAGTCCGATAGCGTCGCTTGAACTCGAGAGGCAGGATGCCGGGAATGACGAGATCCGTACGGATCTCGAGCATTTCGCCGGACACCGGATCAACCGGGTCCTTGCACGTCGGCCGGTTCTCGTCCTTGATGCCCTTCTGTTCCGCGGATCGGGTGGGCTCAGGCTTGAATTTTTCGCGCAACCCCCGCAGCCCCTTGCCGGCAAATTTTCCGACTCCGCCTCCTACGATCCCGCCGAGCAAACCCGCCAGGAATTCCTGAGTCGCGGACAACTCCGGGTTCTTCGGACCGTAGTGTCCAGTCGTCTTGTCGATCCAGATGCTGTTGCGCCCCGAATTGACCTTGCCGCTACAGTGCGTTTCGTGGCCGATCCGCACCAGCGGCAGACCGTTGACGAACACGGTCTTGCTGCCGTCGACGAGTGCCTGCGGCACGCCGGAATGGTGATCGCATTTCACCAGGTCCGTGACACGCGCCACCTTCTTGCCTTCGAAGTACACGTTGCTCGAACCGGTGACGATCTCGCCACAGTTGCTGCCCATGCTCTGGCTCGCCGACGCGAGCGCACTCCCCAGCGTCAGGCCGCCCGCCATGCACGCGCCGACGATCAGCGCGCCGGCGAGTCCACCGGTTGCCACGGTCGCCGCCACTGCCACGCCAATCGCGACTCCCACGGCAATGCCGGCGAGAATCCCCATAAAACCCGACGAGTGCGCGATCCGATCGCCAATGCAGGCGGGGTGCGGATCGCCGCGACCGATCGTGAGGCCGAGCGCGTCGCCAACCTGCGTGAATTCCTTCGATAGCCAGCCGGTCACGCCAACCTTGTCGAGCGCCCACGCACCGCCGACCGCAATCGCCAGCGGAAGCATGACGGTGCCCGCCGCAATCGCGCCCGCGCCCAGTGCCGCCCCGCCGGTCGCCCCACCCGCGAGCGCCGTACCGGCGGCACCCAGCCCGGCGGCCGTCCCCTCGACGGCGGTCAGGCCCGCATCGGCGCCGAGCATCCCGTAGTTGAGGTGCTCGTAAAACGGCTGCTCGGCCGCTTTCGCGGCTTCACCGTCCTCCAGCCCGGCGATCTGATCGAGACGCTCCTGGGCGCTGCCGCTCGGCTCGTTGTAGTTCGGCGTGTCCGACATTGCGGCCTCAGACCGGATCGCGCAACTGAAGGCTCTGAATCACGGTCCGGATTTGTTCGCGCTGTGTGTCGCTCAGCGTACCGGGCGCGGTGAAGGTGAGCATCAGGACAACCTGCCCGTATTCCACCATCGTCAACCGCTGATGAATGAGCGCCTGGTTGTTCGTCCAGGTGAACTCGTGCACGTGTGCAGCGCGCCCGGATACCGTGGCGTCTTCATTCGCCACCTCGGCGTAATCGGGAACCTGCTTCGCCACTTTCCGGATTTCGCTCGTCACATATTCGGCGAACTTCATGCCCCACGGCAGCCGCTCGCGCGTGATCACGAAACTCACGCCCTCCGTGCCAGTCGCCGCCGACACGAACACGTTCATCGTTTTGTCCTGCCATTCCACGGGCAGCGCCAACGTGCCTTCCTGCATCTGGTACATGCTTTGTTATCCTTATTGGTTATTGGTATTAGCCGTTCTTCGGGTTGATGTCGGTTCGAGCAGCCTGGATATTGATATTGCCGTCATCCAGATGGATCACCGACTCGCCCTTGTAGATGTCGATCGAGTCGGCTGTCATGTGGATCCGCGTGCCGCCGTCGCCGCCGATCTTGATCCAGAGTTCCTTGGCTTCCAGCGTGTGCACACCCTGCGGAGTCTGATGCAGCGTATTGCCCTGCACGACAACGTCCGACAGGTTGCCAACCGCGATGGCCGTCGTATGGTTGCCCTTGCCCACCTCGACGGTCCGGTCGCCTTTGAGAACCTGAGTCCACTGAGCGTCCTCGACCACGGTATGCATGTCCTTCTGCGCATGCATGTAGAGCATCTGCGCACCATTGACGTCGCTCATCAGCAACTCGTTCGACCCCTGCCCCTTGTGCGTCTGGCTCTTGATCCCCATCGTCTGGCCGGCCGCGCCGTGATACGGGTTGCCCTGCTCGCCGTTGAACACGCGGCCGACGATCACGGGGTTATCCGGATCGCCCTGATTGAACGCCACCAGTACTTCCTGCTTGATCCGCGGAATCGCGGCCGCGCCCCAGCCGTCGCCCGCCCACGGCTGCGACACGCGCACCCACATCGAATCGGAGCCGTCCTTCTTGCCGCGCCGATCCCACGGGAAATGCACTTTCACCGCGCTGCCGTTCGTATGAATTTCCTCGCCCTTCGGCCCGACGACGATCGCCGACTGCGTGCCGTGAATCACCGGCTTCGGCGTCGCGCGCGGCGCACGGTACGGAATCTTCTTCGGCAACAGCGAGAAGCTGTTCCGGTACGGCAGCTTCGCGCTGTGCTGCGTATAGTCGTTCACGGCCTCGTGACGCACGTGCAGGATCACGTACTCCTGGTTGTTTTCGAGGACGGGATGATTCGCGACGGTCACGGCGCCCGCCGT
>NZ_BCPP01000426.1:0-5858 GCF_016586125.1 Burkholderia sp. E168m23 | reverse complement strand
GACGAGGCGCCCGGCATTCTCGGCCTCAAGGCGATCAAGTGGAATTTCACGAAATTCCTGATCGACCGCGAAGGGCGCATCGTCAAGCGCTACGCGCCGTCCACCAAGCCCGATGAAATCGCAGCGGACGTAATAACTTCGTATAGCATACATTATACGAAGTTATACGAAGTATGGGCGATCACGTGCGATGCGATGTGCGGGCTGATCAGCGCGCCCCCGAGCACGGTGCCGAGGATGATCGAGCTGACGGTCGTGCCCTCGATCCAGCCGTTCGCGGCGACCAGCCGGTCGGCCGGCAGCAGTTCGGTGAGAATCCCGTATTTGGCGGGGGAGTAGGCCGCCGCGCCGAAGCCGACGATCCCGTACGCGATCAGCGGATGGGCGCCGAACAGCATGATCAGGCAGCCGACCACCTTGATCGAGTTGGTAATGAACATCACGCGGCCCTTCGGGCGCGAATCCGCGAACGCACCGACATACGCCGCCAACACCACATAGGACAACACGAAGAACAGCTTCAGCAGCGGTGTCATCCAGTTGGGGGCGTGGAGGTCTTTCAGCAGGGCGATGGCGGCGATGAGAAGCGCATTGTCGGCCAGCGACGAGAAAAACTGCGCGGCCATGATGGTGTAAAAACCTTTTTTCATCTGATGCGATGCTTTCGTCGCTGCGGCAGGGCCGCGTAGGCCGCCTGGTATGCGATCGGCTTATTCCGTTCGAAATGGGTTGTGCGCACGGCTTTATAACATGAAAATACGCGAATTCGGACTAGCAAGATTCCCCGATCGTTCCGCAAATTGTCGGCTTCGGTGCTCAAAAGGCGCGGTAAGCTGATGATTCGCAAGCGTCTTTACGTAAATTTCCCATGCCGCGCCCGATCTCCGCCACCATCCACACCGCCGCTCTCGCGAACAATCTCTCCGTCGTCCGCCGCTTTGCCGGCCCGTCCAAGGTCTGGGCGGTCGTCAAGGCCAACGCGTACGGCCACGGTCTCGCCCGCGCGTTTCCGGGCCTGCGCGGCACCGACGGCTTCGGCCTGCTCGACCTCGACGAGGCGGTGAAGCTGCGCGAGCTCGGCTGGGCCGGCCCGATCCTGCTGCTCGAAGGCTTCTTCCGCTCGACCGACATCGACGTGATCGACCGCTACAGCCTGACCACGACCGTCCACAACGACGAGCAGATGCGGATGCTGGAAACGGCGCGGCTGTCGAAGCCCGTTAACGTGCAGCTCAAGATGAACAGCGGGATGAACCGGCTCGGTTACGTGCCGGAAAAATACCGTGCCGCGTGGGAGCGCGCCCGCGCGTGCCCCGGCATCGGCCAGATCACGTTGATGACCCATTTTTCGGACGCGGACAACGAGCGCGGTGTCGCCGAGCAGCTCGCGACGTTCGAGCGCGGCGCGGAAAGCATCGCCGGCGCGCGCAGTCTCGCGAATTCGGCCGCCGTGCTGTGGCATCCGGATACGCACTTCGACTGGGTGCGGCCGGGGATCGTGCTGTATGGCGCGTCGCCGTCCGGGTTGTCGTCCGATATCGCGGACACGGGGTTGAAGTCCGCGATGACGCTTGCATCCGAGCTGATCGCGGTGCAGACGATCGGGAAGGGCCAGGCGATCGGTTATGGTTCGACGTTTTCGGCGCAGGCGCCGATGCGGATCGGCGTCGTCGCGTGCGGCTATGCGGATGGCTATCCGCGCGTGGCGCCCGAAGGCACGCCCGTGATCGTCGACGGCATCCGTACGCGGATCGTCGGCCGCGTGTCGATGGACATGATCACCGTCGACCTGACGCCGTGCCCGCAGGCCGGCGTCGGCGCGCGCGTCGAGCTGTGGGGCAACGCGCTGCCGATCGACGACGTCGCGCGCCATTGCGGCACGATCGGCTACGAGCTGATGTGCGCGGTCGCGGCCCGCGTGCCCGTGCGAGCGGAATAAGGGCGTCGCGCGTGGCCAAACAGAAAACCGTTTACGTCTGCAGCGAGTGCGGCGGACAGACCCCGAAGTGGCAGGGCCAGTGCCCGTCGTGCCAAGCCTGGAACACGCTCGTCGAATCGGTCGCCGAGTCGCCGGCCGCCCATCGGTTCCAGTCGCTCGCGAAGCGGGCGCCGGTGCAGCGGCTCGCCGACATCGAGGCCGCCGACGTGCCGCGCTTCTCCACCGGCATCGGCGAATTCGACCGCGTGCTGGGCGGCGGGCTGGTGCCCGGCGGTGTCGTGCTGATCGGCGGCGATCCGGGCATCGGCAAGTCGACGCTGCTGCTGCAGTCGCTCGCGGATATCGCGAACGAGAGGCGCGCCCTCTATATCAGCGGCGAGGAATCGGCCGCGCAGATCGCGTTGCGCGCGCAACGGCTCGCGTTGCTCGACGGCGGTGCGCCGGCGGCCGAACTGAAGCTGCTCGCCGAGATCCAGCTCGAGAAGATCCAGGCCGCGATCGATTCGGAGCGGCCGGACGTGGCCGTCATCGACTCGATCCAGACCGTCTATTCCGAGGCGCTGACGTCGGCGCCGGGCTCGGTCGCGCAGGTGCGCGAGTGCGCGGCGCAGCTCACGCGCATCGCGAAACAGTCGGGCACCGCGATCATCATGGTCGGGCACGTGACGAAGGAGGGCAATCTGGCCGGCCCGCGCGTGCTCGAGCACATCGTCGACACGGTGCTGTATTTCGAAGGCGACACGCATTCGTCGTTCCGGCTCGTGCGCGCGTTCAAGAACCGTTTCGGCGCGGTCAACGAGCTCGGCGTGTTCGCAATGACCGAGCGCGGGCTGCGCGGCGTGGCCAACCCGTCCGCGCTGTTCCTGTCGCAGCACGAGCAGGTCGTGCCCGGTTCGTGCGTGCTCGTCACGCAGGAAGGCACGCGCCCGCTGCTCGTCGAAATCCAGGCGCTCGTCGATACGGCGCACGTGCCGAACCCGCGCCGGCTCGCGGTCGGCCTCGAGCAGAACCGGCTCGCGATGCTGCTCGCGGTGCTGCACCGCCACGCGGGCATCGCAGCCTTCGACCAGGACGTGTTCCTCAATGCGGTGGGCGGCGTGAAGATCACCGAGCCGGCCGCCGACCTCGCGGTGCTGCTCGCGATTCACTCGTCGATGCGCAACAAGGCGCTGCCGAAAGGGCTGATCGTGTTCGGCGAGGTGGGGCTGGCGGGCGAGATCCGGCCGTCCCCGCGCGGGCAGGAACGGCTGCGCGAAGCGGCGAAGCTCGGTTTCACGTCCGCGCTGATTCCGAAGGCGAATGCGCCGAAACAGCCGATCGAAGGGCTGAACGTGATGGCCGTCGAGCGGCTCGAGCAGGCGATCGACCGCGTGCGCGATCTCGAATGAGCGGGCGGGGCCCTGGCAGGGGCCGTAGCGGGCCGGACGATCTGTCGCGTAATTCGCTGTAAAGAATATGTAGGCTGATGTAACCCGCCGGACATCGCTTTTCCCTATCCTTTGCCGGATTGTCGAACCGCGCAATGCGAAGGGAACCTATGTTGAAATCGTACGGGGAAGCGCCTGGCGGACGCCTTTACAACCTGCGCGGCTGCCGCGTGTCGGAGCCGATTCGCCAGCCGTGGGGCGGTGGATGCCGGATCGTCGAGTGGATCGACGAAGAAGGGCGGCTGGCGCGCAAGGTCGTGTCCGAGGACGTGTCGGAAGCCGAGGTCGCCGCTGCGATCCGCCGGCCGATCAAGGGGCGCCGGCACTTGATGGGCGATGACGAGCAGATGCCGCGCGACACGCTGCCGCGCCGCTGAGTGGGGGGCGCGGCCGACATACGGGCCGATGCAACCCCGCCAAACGCAGCAATGACGACGAGGCCGGGCCCGGGCGCCCGGCCTCGTCGTTTCCGGGTTCGGTGCGGCGGGGCGGATTAATGGGGCGTCGATGCCCGACGCCTCGACGCGCTACGTCGCCGATGACGCGCTCATCGCCGACGGCCCCGACGGCCGCCGTTCAGCCGATCTGCTCGAGTTCTTCCTGCACGGCGAGCCAGTCCGCCTCGACCGTTTCGAGCCGGGTCGTGACCTCGCCGAGCTTGCGGATCGCGTCGGTCAGTTCCGTCTTGCGCGCGGCTTCGTAGCTCGCCGGATCGGCGACGAACGCGTCGAGGCGCGCCTTTTCGGCGTGCAGTGCTTCCATTTCCTTCTCGAGCTTCGTGATGCGGTTCTGCAGCGGCTTCTTCAACTGGGACAGCCGTTGGCGTTCCTCGGCCGCCTGACGCTTCTGATCCTTGCGGTTGACGCCCGGATCGGCGCCCGCGGCTGCCGCGCTGTCGGCTTTCGCGGCCGCGCGCTGCTCGGCTGCGTGCTGCAGCAGCCAGTCGCGGTAGTCGTCGAGGTCGCCGTCGAACGGCTGCAGCCGGTGCTTCGCGACCAGCATGAACTGATCGGTCGTCGCGCGCAGCAGGTGACGATCGTGCGACACGAGGATCAGCGTGCCTTCGAATTGCGCGAGCGCCATCGTCAGCGCGTGGCGCGTTTCGAGGTCGAGGTGGTTCGTCGGTTCGTCGAGCAGCAGCAGGTTCGGCTTCTGCCAGATGATCAGCGCCAGCGCGAGGCGGGCTTTTTCGCCGCCCGAGAACGGCCCGACCGGGCTGGTCGCCATGTCGCCCGAGAAATTGAAGCCGCCGAGGAAGTCGCGCAGTTCCTGCTCGCGCGTGTCGGGCGCAAGCCGTGCCAGATGCGCGAGCGGCGAATCGTCTTCGCGCAGCGTTTCGAGCTGGTGCTGCGCGAAATAGCCGATCGTCAGCCCCTTGCCGTCGCGCACGTGCCCCGACAGCGGCGCGAGCGTGCCGGCCAGTGTCTTGATCAGCGTCGACTTGCCCTGGCCGTTGGCACCCAACAGGCCGATACGCTGGCCGTTCTGGATCGACAGCGCGACGCGCTCGACGATCGGGATGTCCGTTCCGTCGTCGGCGTGATAGCCGCAGCGGACGTCCTCCATCACCATCATCGGGTTCGGCGCGGCATCGGGCGTGCGGAATTCGAACGTGAACGGCGACGCGATGTGCGCGGGCGCGATCAACTCCATCTTCTCGAGCGCCTTCATCCGGCTTTGCGCCTGCTTGGCCTTGGTCGCCTTGGCCTTGAAGCGGTCGACGAAGCTCTGCAGGTGCTCGATCGTCTTCTGCTGCTTTTCGTACGCGCTTTGCTGCAGCGCCAGTTGCTGAGCGCGTAATACTTCGAACTGCGAGTAGTTGCCGCCGTAGCGCTTCACCTGGCGGTTTTCCAGATGCAGCGTGACGTTGCAGATCGAGTCGAGGAATTCGCGGTCGTGCGAAATCACGACGAGCGTGCCGGGGTAGCGATGCAGCCAGTCTTCGAGCCAGACGATCGCGTCGAGGTCGAGGTGGTTCGTCGGTTCGTCGAGCAGCAGCAGGTCGGAGCGGCACATCAGCGCCTGCGCGAGGTTCAGGCGCATGCGCCAGCCGCCGGAGAAGCTCGCGACGGATTCGCGCGTTTGCGCGAGCGTGAAGCCTAGGCCGAGCAGCAGCGCTTCGGCGCGGGCCGGCGCGGTGTAGCCGTCGGCATCGGCGAATGCCGCGTGCGCGTCGGCTTCGGCGGCGCCGTCATGCGCGGCCGACGCGGCGGCGATGCGGGCCTCGATCTCGCGCAGCGCGGTATCGCCGTCGAGCGTGTAGTCGAGCGCCGAGCGGTCGACCGCGGGCGTTTCCTGCGACACGTGGGCGATCCGCCACGACGGCGGCATCGAGAAATCGCCTCCGTCGGAATGCAGCTCGCCGCGCAGGACGGAAAACAGCGTCGACTTGCCGGCGCCGTTCGCGCCGATCAGGCCGGCTTTCTCGCCGGGATTGAGCACGAACGAGGTCGACTCGAACAGCGGCTTGGTGCCGCGCGCAAGGCTGAACT
>NZ_BCPP01000425.1:0-5865 GCF_016586125.1 Burkholderia sp. E168m23 | reverse complement strand
CGCGATCGCGACGCCGGCCGCGCAGTCGGTCGTCGCCGCGACGAAGAGCGTGCCGGTCGTCTACTCGGGCGTGACCGACCCGGTCGCCGCGCAGCTCGTGAAGGGCTGGGGCCCGTCGGGCACCAACGTGACGGGCGTGTCCGACAAGCTGCCGCTCGATCGCCAGGTCGCGCTGATCAAGCGCGTCGTGCCGAATGCGAAGACGGTCGGCATGGTCTACAACCCGGGCGAGGCGAATTCGGTCGTCGTCGTGAAGGAGCTCAAGGAGATCCTCGCGAAGCAGGGGATGACGCTGAAGGAAGCGGCCGCGCCGCGTACCGTCGACATCGGCCCGGCCGCGAAGAGCCTGATCGGCAAGGTCGACGTGATCTACACGAACACCGACAACAACGTCGTGTCCGCGTACGAAGCGCTCGTGAAGGTCGCGAACGAAGCGAAGATCCCGCTCGTCGCGGGCGATACCGACAGCGTGAAGCGCGGCGGCATCGCGGCGCTCGGCATCAACTACGGCGACCTCGGCCGGCAGACCGGCAAGGTCGTCGCGCGCATCCTGAAGGGCGAGAAGCCGGGCGCGATCGCGTCGGAGACGAGCAGCAACCTCGAGCTGTTCGTCAATACGGGCGCGGCCGCGAAGCAGGGTGTCACGCTGTCGCCGGATCTCGTGAAGGAAGCGAAGACGGTCATCAAGTAAGCCGCGGCCCGACGCCGCGCTGGCAGGCCCGATCCGGGCCTCGACGACATCGCCGGACGGGCGGCCTCCACCCGGGGCCGCCCGTTCGCTTCGCCCGGCCGTACACGTCCGGCCGGGAAGCAACAGGATTTCCCCATCATGTCTCTGTTCTCGTTTCTGGGCGCACTGGAGATCGGCCTGATCTTCAGCCTCGTCGCCCTCGGGGTGCTGATCTCGTTTCGCATCCTCAACTTCCCCGACCTCACCGTCGACGGCAGCTTTCCGCTCGGCGGCGCCGTCGCCGCGACGCTGATCTCGGCTGGCCATGACCCATTCACGTCGACCGTGATCGCGATCGTCGCGGGCGCGCTGGCTGGCTTCGTCACCGGCTGGCTGAACGTGCGCCTGAAGATCATGGATCTGCTCGCCAGTATCCTGATGATGATCGCGCTCTACTCGGTGAACCTGCGGATCATGGGCCGGCCGAACGTGCCGCTGATCACCGAGCCGACGCTCTTCACCGTGCTGCAGCCCGACTGGATGCCCGATTACGTGCTGCGCCCGGCGCTGCTCGCGATCGTCGTCGTGGTCGCGAAGCTCGGCCTCGACTGGTTCTTCTCGTCGCAGCTCGGCCTCGCGATGCGCGCGACCGGCGCGAACCCGCGGATGGCGCGGGCGCAAGGCATCGCGACCGGCCGCGCGACGCTCGCCGGGATGGCGTTGTCGAACGCGCTCGTCGCGCTCGCGGGTGCCCTGTTCGCGCAGACGCAGGGCGGCTCGGACATCTCGATGGGGATCGGCACGATCGTGATCGGGCTGGCCGCGGTGATCATCGGCGAGACGCTGCTGCCCGCGCGCCGGCTCGTGCTGACGACGCTCGCCGTCGTGCTTGGCGCGATCGTCTACCGCTTCTTCATCGCGCTCGCGCTGAACAGCGAATTCATCGGCCTGAAGGCGCAGGACCTGAACCTCGTGACGGCCGCGCTCGTCACGATCGCGCTGGTGCTGCCGGCGACGCGCAAGAAGCTGTTCGCGCGCAAGAACGGAGGGGCCTGACATGCTGTCCGCACACGATCTCAAACTCACGTTCAATCCCGGCACGCCGATCGAGACGCGCGCGCTGCGCGGGCTGTCGCTCGAGATTCCCGACGGCCAGTTCGTCGCGGTGATCGGCTCGAACGGCGCCGGCAAGTCGACCTTCCTCAATGCGGTCAGCGGCGACCAGCGCGTCGATGCGGGACGCATCGCGATCGACGGCACGGACGTCACGCGCAAGGCCGCGTGGGATCGCGCGCACCTCGTCGCGCGCGTGTTCCAGGACCCGATGGCCGGCACCTGCGAGGCGCTGACGATCGAGGAGAACATGGCGCTCGCGATGGCGCGCGGCGCGCGGCGCGGCTTCCGGGCCGCGCTCGACCGGCCGTCGCGCGAGCTGTTCCGCGACAAGCTGCGGCTGCTGAACCTCGGGCTGGAAAACCGGCTGACCGACCGGATCGGGCTGCTGTCGGGCGGCCAGCGGCAGGCGGTGAGCCTGCTGATGGCGTCGCTGCGGCCGTCGCGGATCCTGCTGCTCGACGAGCACACGGCCGCGCTCGACCCGAAGACGGCCGCGTTCGTGCTGGAGCTGACCGCGCGCATCGTCGCCGAGAGCAAGCTGACGACGATGATGGTCACGCACAGCATGCGGCAGGCGCTCGACTACGGCGACCGCACGGTGATGCTGCACCAGGGGCAGGTCGTGCTCGACGTGTCGGGCGAGGCGCGTCGCGGGCTCGACGTGCCGGACCTGCTGCAGATGTTCGAGAAGGTGCGGCACGAGCAGCTCGACGACGACGCGCTGCTGCTCGGCTGACGGGCGGCCGGTGCGGTGCGGGGTGCTGCATCGTGCCGGTTCTCCGGCGGGTTGGCGTGCCGGCCCGGCCGGGCGACACGATCCGGGCACGCCCGCTCCGGCGCGGCGTAACATGACGGCCACGCCGGCTTTCCCGTCGTTTTTCTTCTGACGAAAACCGGTTTTACACCGGTGCTGTGCGGCGCGGACGCATTGCCATATACTGTATATCCATACAGTTGTGGGTGGCGTCATGCTCGCATCCTCCATTGCTCCCGAATCCCTTCATCCGTCCCTTTGGCGCGGCTCGCAGCTCGCGCGCGGCGGTCCGCGCACGATCGACACGGGCTTCGCGCCGCTGTCGGCCGAGCTGCCGGGTGGCGGCTGGCCGGTCGGCGGCCTCGTCGAACTGCTGGCCGCGCAGCCGGGCGGCGGCGAGATGCGGCTGCTCGCGCCCGCGCTCGCCCGCAGCGTCAGCGCGCGGCGGCCGCTCGCGCTCGTCGCGCCGCCGCAGTCGCCGCATGCCACCGCGCTCGCCAGTCTCGGCGTGCCGGCCGATACGCTGCTGTGGCTGCGCGCCGGTAGCCGCACCGATGCGCTGTGGGCCGCCGAGCAGGCGCTCAAGACCGGCTGTTGCGGCGCGCTGCTGCTCTGGCAGGACGCGCGCCCCGATGCGCTGCGGCGCCTGCATCTCGCGGCCGCGCGCACCGGCGACACGCTGTTCGTGATGCTGCGTCCGCTGTCGGCCGCGCGGCAGCCGTCGCCGGCCGTGCTGCGCGTCGCGCTGTATCCGGTGCCGGGCGGCGTGTCGCTCGACATCGTCAAGCGTCGCGGGCCCGCGCGCAGCGAGCCGCTCGTGCTCGATTTGCCGTCGCCCATCGTGGAGAGCCGCTATGCGCGTCTTGCTCGGCATCCATCTGCCGCGCCTGCCGCTCGACGTGTGCGCCCCGCCGCCGTCTGACGCGGCGGCCGGCGAGGCCAGCGAGGCAGGCTGCGCGGTGCTCGAGCAGGGTGTCGTGCTGATCGCCGATGCGGCCGCGCGCCGGCAGGGCGTGCGCGCGGGCATGAAGCGCGGCGGCGTGCTCACGCTCGCGCCGGACACGCTGCTCGTCGAGCGCGATCCCGCCCGCGAAGCCGATGCGCTGCGCGCGGTCGCGCTCGCGTTGCTGCGCTTCTCGCCGTGCGTCGCGCTCGGCGACGAAGCCACGCTGATCGTCGACGTCGGTCCGAGCCTGCGGCTGTTCGGCGGGCTGCCGTCGCTGTGCCGCCAGGTGCGCGCGACGCTCGCGGCGCTCGGCTACGCGGCGCGCCTGGCCGCCGCGCCGACCGGGTGCGGCGCGTGGCTGCTCGCGCGCACGTCGGCGCGGGCACGCATCCGGCGCCGCGTCGCGCGCCAGGGCTCGCTCGTCCGCACGCTCGACCGGTTGCCGTGCGTGCTGCTGCCCGATGCGCGTCCGTATGCGGGCTGGTTCGACGGCCTCGGCTGCCGCACGCTCGCCGATCTGCGCCGGCTGCCGCGCGCGGGGCTGCAGCGGCGCTGCGGTCCCGCGCTGCTGGCCGCGCTCGATCGGGCGTACGGCGAAGCGGTCGAGCCGCTCGCATGGATGGCGGTGCCGCCCGTGTTCGACGTGCGGCTCGAATTGCCGGAGCGCGTCGAATACGCGGAAGCCGTGCTGTTCGCCGCGCGGCGGCTCGTCGTGCAGCTGTGCGGCTGGCTGGCCGCGCGGCAACTGTCGCTGGCCGCGATGACCTTCGATCTCGAGCACGAGCGCGGCCGCCAGGCCGTGCCGCCGACCCCGCTCGAGCTCGCGTTCGCCGCGCCCGTGCGCGACGAAGCGCATTTCATGCGGCTGCTGGGCGAGCGGCTCGCGCGCGTCGAGTTGCCGGCCGCGGTGATCGCGGTGCGGTTGAAGGCCACGCGCGTCGAATCGGTCGCGCCGCCGGCCGACGATCTTTTTCCCGAGCCGGGCGGTACGCGCGAGACGCGCGAGCGGTTGTTCGAACTGCTGGTCGCACGGCTGGGCGCGGACAACGTGCTGCGCGCGGCGCCTGTCGCCGATTACCGGCCCGAAGCCGCGAACCGTTGGCTACCGCTCGATGCGCAGGCCGGCAAGCCCGCTGCTGTTTCACCCGCCGCGCCGCCGCGTCCCGCGTGGCTGCTGGCCGAGCCGCTGCCGTTGCTGATGCGCGGCGAGCGGCCGGTATTTCATACGCCGCTCCGGATGATGTCGTCGGCCGAGCGGATCGAAGCCGGGTGGTTCGACGGGCAACTCGCTGCACGCGATTACCACGTCGCGCAGGATGAAGAGGGCGCGTGCTATTGGGTGTTCAGGGAGCGGACGAGCAGTCAGGCTGCGCCGCGCTGGTTCCTGCACGGCCTGTTCGGGTGAACGAAGATGGTTGCGGAATTCAGCTTGCTGCCCGATTACGCGGAGTTGTTCTGCCGCTCGAATTTTTCGTTCCTGCATGGCGCATCGCATGCGGAAGAACTGGTCGAGCGCGCCGACGAACTCGGCTATCGCGGGATCGCGATCACCGACGAATGCTCGCTCGCCGGCGCGCCGCGCATGCATGTCGCCGCTAAAGAGAAAGGGCTGCCGCTCGTCATCGGTTCGTATTTCGACGTCACGCCGGATGAAGTCGCACCCGGCCACGACCCGGGCCCCGGTGCGTTCGGGCTCGTGTTGCTCGCGCAGAACCGCGAAGGGTACGGCAATCTGTCCGAGCTGATTTCATGGCGGCGGATGGAGGCTCCGAAGGGGACGTACAAGCTGACGTCGCGGGTGCTGTCGGCGCCGCCAGCGAAGTTTGCACACCTGCGCGGGATGCCCGACTGCTTCGCGATTCTCGTGCCGACGTATCCGGTGCGGGCGGACGTGCTCGATGCGCAGGTCGCGTGGTTTCGCGCGACGTTCGGCGAGCGTGCGCGGCTCGGGCTCGTGCAGTTGCAGCGCGCGCTCGACGGCGTGCAGCGCGACGAGATTCGTGCGGCCGGCAAACGGCGCGGCGTGCGACTCGTCGCGCTCGGCGACGTGACGATGCACGTGCGCTCGTGCAAGCCGCTGCAGGACGTGATGACGGCGATTCGTGTCGGGATGCCGGTGGCCGAGTGCGGCTATGCGCTCGCGCCGAATGCGGAGCAGCATTTGCGTTCGCGCGGGCGGATCGCGAAGTTGTTTTCGGCGGAAGAGATTGGCGAAACCTGCGCGATTCTAGACGCGTGCGATTTCGATCTCGGCAAGCTGCGCTACGAGTATCCCGACGAGATCGTGCCGAAGGGACTCACGCCGACGCGCTATCTGGAACAGGAAACCTTCGCGGGCGCGGCCGATCGTTATCCGAACGGCATTCCGGAGAAGGTCGA
>NZ_BCPP01000424.1:0-5867 GCF_016586125.1 Burkholderia sp. E168m23 | reverse complement strand
GGCTCGGGCTTCTATCTCGCGATGCACGACCTGGAGATCCGCGGCACCGGCGAAGTGCTCGGCGACAAGCAGTCGGGCGAAATCCACGAGATCGGCTTCCAGCTCTATACGGACATGCTGAACGACGCGGTGAAGGCGCTGAAGAACGGCAAGGAGCCCGACCTCACCGCCCCGCTCGCCGCGACGACCCGTAATAACTTCGTATAGCATACATTATACGAAGTTATACGAATAAACTCGAAGCTTTCACCGTCGTAGCCGCGAAGCCGGGCTTCAATAATCACGAGGAAAACGGCCAGTCGGCGTTCGAGACCGTCACCGAAGCGTCGTTCCCGGGCAAGTGGAAGATCATCTACTTCTATCCGAAGGATTTCACGTTCGTGTGCCCGACGGAAATCGTCGAATTCGCGAAGCTCACCAAGCAGTTCGAAGAGCGCGACGCCGTCCTGCTCGGCGGCAGCTCGGACAACGAATTCGTGAAGCTCGCATGGCGCCGTGAACACAAGGATCTCGACAAGCTGAACCACTACTCGTTCGGCGACGTCAAGGGCGAACTGATCGACCAGCTCGGCGTGCGCGACAAGGAAGCCGGCGTGGCCCTGCGTGCAACGTTCATCGTCGACCCGGACAACACGATCCAGCACGTTTCGGTGAACAACCTGAACGTCGGCCGCAGCCCGGAAGAAGTCCTGCGCATTCTGGACGGCCTGCAAACGGACGAACTCTGCCCGTGCAACCGCGCAGTCGGCGGCGCAACGCTGTAAGCGTAGCAATGCACGAAGCCCGCGGCGCACGTCCTGCCTGCGGGCTTTTTTAACGGCCAACCCATAGGAGATATCAATGGAATTCATCGACTCGATTAAGGCACGTATCCCCGACTACGCGAAGGACATTCGCCTGAACCTCGACGGCACGATCTCGCGCTCGTCGCTCGAAGGCACCGACGCGGTCGGCGTGGCGCTGGCGGCGGCCATCGCGGCGAAGAGCACGGTGCTCGTGAAGACGATCCGCGAAGCCGGCGTGCTGTCGCCCGAAGAGACGAACGCCGTGCTGACGGCGGCCGCGCTGATGGGGATGAACAACACCTGGTATCCGTATGTCGAGATGGCCGACGACGCCGACCTGAAGACGCAGCGCGCCGAACTGCGGATGGGCGCGTATGCGACGCACGGCGGCGTCGACAAGCGCAAGTTCGAGATGTACGCGCTCGCCGCGTCGATCGTCGGCAAGTGCCACTTCTGCGTGAAGTCGCACTATGCGCTGCTGAAGAACGAGCAAGGAATGACCGTCACGCAACTGCGCGACGTCGGCCGCATCGCGTCGGTGATCAACGCCGCCGCGCAGGTGATCGCCGCCGAAGGCGAATAAGCGATCCGGCCGCCGGCCCTGAGCCGCGCGTGCTGCAAACGAAAATGCCACGCATTCGCGTGGCATTTTTCATTTCGGCGACGCGGCGCGCGGCGTGAACCGCACGCCGCCACGGCCGGACGTCAGGCACCCTGCTTGATCAGCAGCGCGGCGGCCTGCGCCTCGATCCCCTCGCCGCGGCCGAGATAGCCGAGCTTCTCGTTGGTCTTCGCCTTCACGTTCACGCGCTCGAGCGGCAGCCCGAGATCCGCCGCGATGTTCGCGCGCATCCCGTCGATATGCGGCGCGAGCTTCGGCGCCTGCGCGATCACGGTGCTGTCGACGTTCTGGATCGTGAAGCCGGCCGCCTTCACGCGCTCGGCGCACGCGCGCAGCAGCACGCGGCTGTCCGCGCCCTTGAACGCCGCGTCCGTGTCGGAGAAATGGCGGCCGATGTCGCCGAGCGCCGCCGCGCCGAACAGCGCGTCGGTGATCGCATGCAGCAGCACGTCCGCGTCCGAGTGGCCGAGCAGGCCGCGCTCGTACGGAATCGTCACGCCGCCGATGATGAGGGGGCGCCCTTCGACGAGCTGGTGCACGTCATAGCCTTGTCCGATTCTGAAATCCATGCGTAATCCGGTTTGAGATGGGGTGAAAGTCAGGAAGCGTTCGCGGGGCGTGTGAGGATCGCCTCCGCGAGCGCGAAATCTTCCGGGTACGTGACCTTGAAGTTGCGCAGGCTGCCCTGCACGACGCGCGGCGTGTGGCCGGCCCATTCGATCGCGCTCGCTTCGTCGGTCAGGTCGTGCCCTTCGCGCTGCGCCCGCAGGATCGCTTCGCGCAGCATGCCGATGCGGAACATCTGCGGGGTCTGCGCCTGCCACAGGGCGTCGCGCGACTCGGTGCGCGCGATCGCGTCGCCGCCGGCCGGCACCCGCTTGAGCGTGTCGGCCACCGGCAGTGCGACGATCCCGCCGACCGGGTCGTCCTTCAGGGCCGCGACGAGCGTGCGGATCAGCTCGGGCGTGATGCCGGGGCGCGCGGCGTCGTGCACGAGCACCCAGTCGTGGTCGGTCGCGCCGAATTCGGCCAGTTCCAGCAGCCCGTTGAGCACCGACGCCTGCCGCGAGCCGCCGCCGCAGCGGCGCACCGCGAAGCGCAGGCCCGCGAAGCGGCGTGCATCGAAATGGGAGTCGTCGGGCGCGAGCACGACGAGCGTCTGCGCGAACTCGCTGCACGCGTCGAACGCGGCAAGCGTGTAGTGCAGCAGCGCGCGGCCGGCCAGCGTGCGGTATTGCTTCGGCACGGCCGAACCGGAACGGCTGCCCGTGCCGGCGCAGGGAATCAGGGCGAAAAGTCGGGGAGTCACGAAAGGAAACGCCGGAAAGGTGAAATCGAGAAGCGGATTTTATAATAGGTCTTTCGTCTCGACCGGCGCACCGCGCTGCGCCCGTGCACGCCACCCCTGTCGTCCCTATGCCAGATAACGCTTCCACCCCGTCCGCTTCACCCGTTGCCCGCGTCAAGCCCGGCCAGCGTTTCGCCTTCGACGGCGCGCACGGCTCCGCCGACGCGCTCGCCATCGCCCGTTATCTCGCCGACAACCGCCAGGACGTGCCGCTCCTCGCGGTGATCTGCGCGAACGCGGTCGACGCGCAGCGGCTCTCGCAGGAAATCCGCTACTTCTCGCCCGACGCGCGCGTGCGCCTGCTGCCCGACTGGGAAACGCTGCCGTACGACACGTTCTCGCCGCACCAGGACCTCGTGTCCGAGCGGCTGGCCACGCTGCACGACCTCGGCGAGGGCCGCTGCGACATCCTGCTCGTGCCCGCCACCACCGCGCTGTACCGGATGCCGCCCGCGTCGTTCATGGCCGCGTACACGTTCGCGTTCGCGCAGGGCGAGCGGCTCGACGAGGCGAAGCTGAAAGCGCAGCTCACGCTGGCCGGCTACGAGCACGTGAGCCAGGTCGTGCGCCCCGGCGAATACTGCGTGCGCGGCTCGCTGATCGACCTGTACCCGATGGGCTCGCCGCTGCCGTACCGGATCGACCTGTTCGACGACCAGGTCGATTCGATCCGCGCGTTCGATCCCGACACGCAGCGCAGCCTCTACCCGGTGCGCGACGTGCGCCTGCTGCCCGGCCGCGAGTTCCCGTTCGACGAAGCCGCGCGCACGGCCTTCCGCAGCCGCTGGCGCGAAACCTTCGAAGGCGACCCGAGCCGCGCGCCGATCTACAAGGACATCGGCAACGGCGTGCCGTCGGCCGGCATCGAGTATTACCTGCCGCTGTTCTTCGACGAGACGGCCACGCTGTTCCACTACCTGCCGCAGGACGCGCACCTCGTGTTCACCGGCGACCTCGAAGCGTCGATCCGCCGCTTCACGGCCGATACGAAGCAGCGTCACGCGTTCCTCGCGCACGATCGCGAGCGGCCGATCCTCGAGCCGCAGCGGCTGTTCCTGTCCGACGAGGATTTCTTCGCGTTCGCGAAGCCGTTCGCGCGCGTCGTGCTGCCCGCGCAGCCGGCCGGCGGCTGGGCGACCGCCCTGCCCGAACTCACCGTCGACCGCCATGCGGACGATCCGCTCACGTCGCTGCGCACGTTCGTCGAATCGTCGGGCAAGCGCGTGCTGCTGACGGTCGAATCGGCCGGCCGTCGGGAAACGATCCTGCAACTGCTCGCCGAACATCACCTGCGGCCGTCGTCGAACGACGATTTCGCGAGCTGGCTGGCGAGCGATGCGCGCTTCGCGCTCGGCGTCGCGCCGCTCGCGAACGGTTTCGCGGTGCCGGGCGAAGGCTATGCGATCGTCACCGAAACCGAGCTGTACGGCGCACTCGGCCGCCGCGCGGGCCGCCGCCGGCAGGAACAGGCGAGCAACGTCGACGCGATGGTGCGCGACCTGTCCGAGCTGAAGGTCGGCGACCCGGTCGTCCACGCGCAGCACGGCATCGGCCGCTACATGGGCCTCGTGTCGATGGACCTCGGCGAAGGCGAGACCGAATTCCTGCATCTCGAATACTCGGGCGACAGCAAGCTCTACGTGCCCGTCGCGCAACTGCACGTGATCTCGCGCTACAGCGGCGCCGATCCCGACAGCGCGCCGCTGCACGCGCTCGGCTCCGGCCAGTGGGAGCGCGCGAAGCGCAAGGCCGCGCAGCAGATCCGCGATACGGCCGCCGAGCTGCTGAACCTGTACGCGCGCCGCGCGGCCCGTGAAGGCCATGCGTTCTCGCTCGACCCGCGCGACTACGTGAAATTCGCCGAAAGCTTCGGCTTCGAGGAAACGCCCGACCAGGCCGCGGCGATCGCGGCCGTGATCGGCGACATGACGAGCGGCAAGCCGATGGACCGCCTCGTGTGCGGCGACGTCGGCTTCGGCAAGACCGAGGTCGCGCTGCGTGCGGCGTTCATCGCGGTGCTGGGCGGCAAGCAGGTCGCGCTGCTGTCGCCGACCACGCTGCTCGCCGAGCAGCACACGCAGACCTTCGCGGACCGCTTCGCGGACTGGCCGGTGCGCATCGTCGAGCTGTCACGCTTCAAGACCGCGAAGGAAGTGAATGCGGCGATCGCGCAGATCAACGAAGGCAGCGTCGACATCGTGATCGGCACGCACAAGCTGCTGTCGTCTGACGTGCAGTTCAAGCGTCTCGGCCTCGTGATCATCGACGAGGAACACCGCTTCGGCGTGCGCCAGAAGGAAGCGCTGAAGGCGCTGCGCGCGGAAGTCGACGTGCTGACGCTCACCGCGACGCCGATCCCGCGTACGCTCGGGATGGCGCTCGAAGGGCTGCGCGATTTCTCGGTGATCGCGACCGCGCCGCAGAAGCGGCTCGCGATCAAGACCTTCGTGCGCCGCGAGGAAGAAAGCGTGATCCGCGAGGCGATGCTGCGCGAGCTGAAGCGCGGCGGCCAGGTGTACTTCCTGCACAACGAAGTCGAGACGATCGAGAACCGCAAGGCGATGCTCGAGGCGCTCGTGCCCGAGGCGCGCATCGTGATCGCGCACGGCCAGATGCACGAGCGCGAACTCGAACGCGTGATGCGCGATTTCGTCGCGCAGCGCGCGAACGTGCTGCTGTGCACGACCATCATCGAGACCGGCATCGACGTGCCGAGCGCGAACACGATCATCATGCACCGCGCGGACAAGTTCGGCCTCGCGCAGCTTCACCAGTTGCGCGGCCGCGTCGGCCGCTCGCACCACCAGGCGTATGCGTACCTGCTGGTGCACGATCCGCAGTCGCTGACCAAGCAGGCGCAGCGCCGACTGGAAGCGATCCAGCAGATGGAGGAACTGGGCTCGGGCTTCTATCTCGCGATGCACGACCTGGAGATCCGCGGCACCGGCGAAGTGCTCGGCGACAAGCAGTCGGGCGAAATCCACGAGATCGGCTTCCAGCTCTATACGGACATGCTGAACGACGCGGTGAAGGCGCTGAAGAACGGCAAGGAGCCCGACCTCACCGCCCCGCTCGCCGCGACGACCGAAATCAACCTGCATGCGCCCGCGAT
>NZ_BCPP01000423.1:0-5874 GCF_016586125.1 Burkholderia sp. E168m23 | reverse complement strand
GGCTACAACGCGAATTCGGCGCAGGTGTTCGGCGAAGTCGGCTACGCGCTGCCGGTCGGGCCGGTCGCGATCGAGCCGTTCGCGGGCCTCGCGTATGTGAACCTGCATACCGACGGCTATACCGAAAGCGGCGGCGCGGCGGCGCTGCGTGCCGGCGGCGAGACGACCCACGTCGGCTTCTCGACGCTCGGCCTGCGCGCGGCGTCGCAGCTCGGCTCGATCGCGAGCGGCACGTTCACCGCGCGCGGGACGGTCGGCTGGCGGCATGCGTTCGGCAACGTGCGGCCGTCGTCGGCGTTCACGTTCGCGAACGGCGGCACGTCGTTCCAGGTGTCGGGCGTGCCGATTGCGCGCGACAGCGCGGTGCTCGAAGCCGGCATCGACGCGAACATCACGAAGCGCCTGACGCTCGGCCTCACGTACAGCGGCCAGTACGGCAGCGGCGTGCGCGACAACGCGATCCTCGGCAACATCCTGTGGAAATTCTGACCGGTAACTGAGGAGCCCGTGCGCGGCGCGCTGCGACGAAGCAACGTCGCAGCGCGCCGCGACCGTTTCGGCGCTGCGCACGTTCGCCGTTCTGGCCTATCCTGTGCGAAACACGCGACGCGCGCCGCGCGTTGCGCCTCGACACAGGAGCATCGATGCCGAATCACGCCGAAGCCACGACGACGCAGGCGCCGCAAGTCGCGCCGGTTCCCCCGACCCCCGCGTCGGGTCCCGCTTTCATCGCGCCCGAAGCCGATCCGCAGGTCCTCGCGCGCAACAACCAGTACGTGCTGAAATCCGGCGACGCGTTCGTGGTCAGCGACGCGCTCGGCGACATCGGCGGGCATGACGACGGCCTGTTCGTCGACGACATGCGCGTGCTGTCGAAATGGCGCCTGACGTTCGGCGGCCGCGCGCCGTCGCTGCTGTCGGGCGCAACGAGCGCCGACAACGCGTCGTTCACCGCGCACCTGACGAACCGCCCGCTGCCGCCGCTCGGCGGCCACGAGACGCCCGAGGGCGTGATCCACATCGAGCGGCTGCGCGTGCTCGCGGGCGACGTGCTGTACGAAGCGTTGACGCTGACGAACTACGGGGCGAGCGAAGCCGAGGTGCCGCTGTCGCTGTCGTTCGCGGCCGATTTCAAGGACATGTTCGAAGTGCGCGGCACGCAGCGGCCGAAGCGCGGCACGGTGGGCGCACCGCGCGTCGACGCGGGTGCGGTGCGGCTGCGCTACGACGGCCTCGACGGCGTGGAGCGCAACGTGACCGTGCATTTCTCGCCGGCGCCGGACGCGCTGTCGGTCGATCGTGCCGACTACACGCTGACGATCCCCGCGCAGGCGTGCGTGTCGATCTACCTGACCGTCGATGCGACGCTCGGGCCCGCGCAGGCCGAAGGGCCCGGTTGCGGCCGTGTCGCGTTGCGCACCGCGCTCGTCGGCGTGCATCGCGAGATGCGGACGCGGCGCGAGTCGATGGCGCGCGTGAACACCGGCAATCCGCTGTTCGACGCGTGGCTCGATCGTTCGCTCGCGGATCTCGGGCTGCTCACGACGCAGCTCGACACGGGGCCGTACCCGTATGCGGGCATTCCGTGGTTCTCGACGCCGTTCGGCCGCGACGCGATCATCACGTCGCTGCAGATGTTGTGGCTGCAGCCTTCGCTCGCGCGCGGCGTGCTGCGTTTTCTCGCCGAGCACCAGGCGCGCGAGACCTCCGCGTTCCGCGACGCGGAGCCCGGCAAGATCATGCACGAGTTCCGCCGCAGCGAGATGGCCGCGACCGGCGAGGTGCCGTTCGCGCTGTACTACGGCGGCGTCGATACGACACCGCTGTTCATCGTGCTCGCGGGCGCCTATGTCGAACGCACCGGCGACGATGCGCTGATCGACGAGCTGTGGCCCGCGCTCGAGCGTGCCGCGCAATGGGTGATCGACAAGTGCGACCGCAATCCGTACGGACTGCTCGATTACCAGCGCACGTCGGAGCGCGGCCTCGCGAACCAGGGCTGGAAGGACAGCCACGATTCGGTGTTTCATGCGGACGGCCGTTTTCCGGATGGCCCGATCGCGCTCGTCGAAGTGCAGGCCTATGCATGCGCGGCGCTCGACGCGATGTCGGCGTGCTCGCACCGGCGCGGCCATGCGGCCGACGCGACGCGTTACGCATTGCGCGTGAAGACGCTGCGCGACCAGGTCGACGCGCTGTTCTGGATGCCGGAAGGCGATTTCTACGGGATCGCGCTCGACGGTCATGGCGAGCTGTGCCGCGTGTTCGCGTCGAACGCGGGCCACCTGCTCGCATTCGGGCTGCCCGACGCCGAGCGCGGCGCGGCGGTCGCCGGCGTGCTCGGCTCCGCGCTGTTCCAGACGGGCTGGGGTATCCGCACGCTCGCGGCCGGCCAGCCGCGTTTCAACCCGATGGCGTACCACAACGGCTCGGTGTGGCCGCACGACAATGCGCTGATCGCGCGCGGGCTGGCGCGCTACGGCGACAAGACGGCCGCGGTGAATCTGCTGCGCGCGCTGTTCGAGGCGGCGGTGAGCTTCGAGATGCGCCTGCCGGAGCTGTTCTGCGGGTTCCCGCGCCGGCGCGGCGAACCGCCGACCGCGTATCCGGTGGCCTGCCTGCCGCAGGCGTGGGCGGCCGGCGCGCCGTTCATGATGCTGCAGGCGTGCCTCGGCGTGAGCATCGACGCGTCGCGCCACGAGGTGCGCGTCGAGCGCCCGGCGTTGCCGGAAGGCGTCGACTGGCTGCGGATCGACGCGCTGCGCGTCGGCGACGAAACCGTGTCGCTGACGTTTCGCCGCGTCGATGGCCAGGTCGTCGCGGCGGCGGAGCAGCCGGGCCGCGTGAAGGTGGTCGCGGTGCTGTAGCGGCCGGCTGCGCGAACGTTGCGCGATGTCGCGCCACGTTCGCGCGCAGCGGCATAGAATCGTGACATGACCCTTGAACGATGGCGGAGGTAGACGATGACGACCGACAACCGGCCCGACGACGGCGAGCACAAGCTCGAGCATCTGGAAGCGGCGGTCGACCACCTGCACAAGTCGATCGAATCGCAGAGCATCGCGGTCGGCGCGGCGAAGGGCATCCTGTTCAGCCTGATCGAAACGCTCGGTGCGCTGATCGGCGATCCCGACCTGCCCGAGCATGCGCGTTCGGGCTACGAAGCGCTGCGCGACAAGGCGAGCGAATTGCGCGGCGGGCTCGACCGCCATTGACGGACGGGCGGCGCACGCGCTGCCCGATTCGGCAGACGAAGCACAAAAGCCCGTGCGCTCAATCAGTTAGGTGCCCGATACGCAGGATATCCACAAGCTTGCCAACACAATCTGTGGAGAACCGCCCGGCCGTCGGCCGGGTGCGCCGTGCGTGCGCGGTGTGCGGTTCGACCATCGTTCGGGTGCCGCACCCTTGACCGGTCAAGGTCCGTGGATCGAATCCCCTTGTGTATCAAGATGTTACGCGTCTGATCTGACGGATATCCACAGGCTTGCCAACAAAATCTGTGGACAACTCGCAATCGATTGCGTCGCAATGGTTGAGGATCAGGCCGGAATGCCGCAGGCCGCGAAGCCCGTGCGCAAAGGCTGCCCGCGCCGTGCATCGGCGCGCGAATGCGTGCGCGATCAAGGGCTTAGGTGCCAGGTACCCAGGATATCCACATCCTTGCCAACACTTTCTGTGGACAAGCGCGGCCGCGCTATTCGGTGGGCGCGGCGCTCGCCGCTTCCGCCACGATCCAGTCGCGAAAGAGCGTCATCGCGGGCGTCAGCGGTTTCGACTTCAGCGACGTGAGCCAGTAGCCGCCGGCGCGCACGTCGATGTCGAGCGGTCGTGCGAGCAGGCCGAGCTGCAGTTCGCGCGCGAACATGCAGGCGGGGGCGAGCGCGATGCCCGCACCCTGCATCGCGGCCTCGACCATCAGCCGGGACGAATCGAACACGGGCCCGTTGACGGCCCACGGTTCGAGCTGCGCGGCGTCGAACCAGCCGAGCCATTCGTCGGTGCGATACGAGCGCAGCAACGTTTCGTTCGCGAGATCGGCCGGCTGCGCGAGGC
Source organism: Burkholderia sp. E168m23 (assembly GCF_016586125.1). NCBI lineage: Bacteria > Pseudomonadati > Pseudomonadota > Betaproteobacteria > Burkholderiales > Burkholderiaceae > Burkholderia > Burkholderia sp. E168m23. Next base: position 1,818 of record NZ_BCPP01000423.1, on the reverse strand, counting down.
GCCGTGCGATGTCCGGCGTGCACAGCGCGGTGAGCGGCGCATCGAGCAGCCGCTCGTTGCGCGTCGCCGGCCAGTTGCCAACGCCAAAGCGGATCGCGAAATCGAGGCCCTCGGCGGCGAGATCGACGACGTTGTTGTTGGTCCGCAGCCGCAGCTCGACGAACGGGTGCGTGTCGCCGAACTGCTTCAGCCGCGGCATTAGCCAGCCTAGGGCAAAGGTGCCGACGACGCCGAGCGTCAGCACCTCGTGGAAACGCCCGCCGTCGAACTGCTTGAGCACCGTCTCGATGCGGCTGAACGCGTCGCTCAGCACCGGCAGCAGTGCGCGCCCCTCGTCGGTCAGCCCGAGGCCGCGCGGCAGACGCGTAAACAGCGTGCAGCCGAGTCGCTCCTCGAGCGAGCGCACCTGCTGGCTGACGGCGGCCTGGGTCACGCTCAGTTCGAGGCCGGCGCGCGTGAAGTTCAGGTGGCGCGCCGACGATTCGAACGCGCGCAACGCATTGAGCGGAAGATGAGGGCGGAGCTTCGTCATAAGAATTTCTTTTGTCAGCGCTCAATTATCGTTGCTTGTCAGGCAACCGTAAAGTCTCGATAGTGCGGTCTCGGCGGCCGGCCGTTTTCAAACCCTCGACGCCGTTTCGCCGTCATTCCACCACGAGACAACCGACATGACCTACTCATCGAAACGTCGAACCCTGTTGCTGGCTGCCGCGACGGCGCCGCTCGTTCTCACCGTCACCGCGTGCGCGTCGCGGCAGGGCGCTGCACCGGACGAAGCCACGCGGGCAGCGGCGGCTGCCGCGGACGCCATTGCGCCTGCCGCGGCGGCGACGACGCTTGCCGATCTCGAGCGCGACGCGGGCGGCCGTCTCGGCGTATGCGCGATCGACACGGCCAGCGGTCGCATCATCGAGCATCGCGCGGGCGAGCGTTTCCCGTTCTGCAGTACGTTCAAGGCGATGCTGAGTGCGGCCGTGCTCGCGCAGAGCGTCGAGCGGCCGGGCTTGCTGCAACAGCGCGTGACTTATACCAAGGCCGACCTCGTCAACTATTCGCCGGTGTCGGAGAAGCACGTCGGCTCGGGCATGACGGTCGCCGCGCTGTGCGAGGCCGCGATCCAGTACAGCGACAATTCGGCCGCGAACCTGCTGATGAAGCTGATCGGCGGCCCGTCGGCGGTAACGGCCTACGCGCGCTCGATCGGCGACGACACGTTCCGGCTCGATCGATGGGAGACCGAACTGAACACCGCGCTGCCGGGCGACCCGCGCGACACGACGACGCCCGCCGCGATGGCCGCCAGCCTGCGCGTGCTGACGCTCGGCGACGCATTGCCGGCCGCGCAGCGTGCGCAGCTCGTCGCGTGGCTGCGCGGCAACAAGGTCGGCGACAAGCGGATTCGCGCGGGCGTGCCGGCCGGGTGGGTGGTGGGCGACAAGACCGGTACCGGCGACTACGGGACGACGAACGACGCGGGCGTCATCTGGCCGACGTCGCGCGCGCCGATCGTGCTGGCCGTGTACTACACGCAGACGCGAGCCGATGCGCGGGCGAAGGACGACGTGATCGCGTCGGTCGCGCGCATCGTCGCGCAGACGTTCGGTTGAGCGGCGCGGCACGGCGTGCGTGGCGAGCGCCGCGGGCGCGCCGTGCCGCGGTCGTGACCCGCGCGATCAAACGTTGTGCGATCAACGACTTAGATCGCGCATGCTCAGGATATCCACATGCTTGCCAACAAAAATTGTGGACAAGCCTGCGCGCAGCGGCGACCGGCGCGACGCGCGCCGTCGTGACGCGTTCGAAGCAGCGCGGACAAAG